>JAWXCO010000031.1:0-29279 GCA_034408705.1 Bacteroidota bacterium | reverse complement strand
GGTAAAGGCCCTTATTATATAATATCCGGGCATGGTCCATCATCTCGTGCAGGCGGATATCAATATTATCTTCCTCCTTGATCAGGCGGAGGCTGGAGAGTATTTGCTTGTATAAATTCGCTTTGATATTGGACAACTGTTGTTTGCTGACACCCCGTGCTTTTTTCAATAATTGCTTCTCATCATAGTCCGGCATTTTATCCAGCGCATCGAACAACTGGATCACCTTCAGCTCTTCCGTGGCCGTATTCCGCTTGACATAGAGCTTAAAATTGCGTTTTTCGCTCTTTTCCAGCGACTTAACCAATTGAAACAGGGCATCAGTAGAGCGGTTGGGCATCGTAATTCTAAAAATTTAAAACTCAATACAGTTAAGGGTTTCAGCGGAATAAGACCCGGTTACAAAGTGTAAAATACACCCTATTATAATTTTCATTCCCCTGTTAACATGGGTAATTTAGTCGGGCAGGGACTACAAAAATAGGCAGCCTGCTTTCTTGTAACCTCTAATTTATCAATTTATTATGGCAGCAGGTAAAATCCACATCTTCGATACTACGCTAAGGGATGGCGAACAGGTGCCAGGTTGTAAACTGAACACCAGGGAAAAACTGGAGCTGGCCCTGCAACTGGAAGAACTGGGGGTAGACATTATAGAAGCAGGATTCCCGATTTCCAGCCCAGGCGACTTTAAATCAGTAGAAGAAATTTCCAAAGTAATAACGAAAGCAACGGTCTGCGGTCTTAGCCGGGCTGTAGAAAAAGATATTGAAGCTGCAGGCGAAGCCCTTAAATATGCAAAGCGGCCAAGGATACATACAGGAATCGGTACATCCGATCTTCATATCAAGGCAAAATTCAACGCAACACAAAATGAGATATTGGCAAGAGCGATACAGTCAGTGAAATGGGCCCGAAAATATACCGATGATGTGGAATTTTATGCAGAAGATGCCGGCCGTACAGAGAATGAGTACCTGGCAAGAGTAATCGAAGCCGTGATCAAAGCCGGTGCCACCGTAGTGAATATCCCGGATACAACCGGTTATTGTCTTCCTCACCAGTATGGCGAAAAGATCGCTTATCTCGTTAACAATGTTCCCAATATTGATAAGGCCGTGATATCCTGTCATTGTCACAATGACCTCGGATTAGCAACGGCTAATGCTATCGCTGGTATTATCACCGGAGCAAGACAAATTGAATGTACGATCAATGGCCTGGGAGAAAGAGCGGGCAATACATCCTTGGAAGAAGTGGTGATGGTCATCAGGCAGCATAGCTACCTGGGTTATCATACAAATATCAAGACCCAGATGCTGAACCCAATGAGCCGACTGGTTTCTGATACGATGCGGATGCCGGTACAACCGAACAAAGCCATTGTAGGCAGTAATGCTTTTTCTCATTCTTCCGGTATTCACCAGGATGGATTTTTAAAAGATTCACTGACCTACGAGATCATCAACCCCGAAGAAGTAGGTGCAGATAGTTCAAAAATTGTACTGACCGCCCGAAGCGGCCGCAGCGCTTTAGCTTTTCGTTTTCAAAAACTGGGCTTTGAATTCAACCGGAATGATGTGGACAGTTTATATAGTGAGTTTGTAAAAGTGGCCGATAGCAAAAAAGAAGTGAATGATGAGGATTTGCAGATAATGGCTAAGAATTACAGAAATGTTACAGTAGCGTAAAAATAAATATTGACCCGGCTATTGTACTACTATCATAGTCCCTTGCGTCGCACACTTGTACGTTCAGTTCTTTACTCGGCTTATGAACCACATAGGCAGATAGATACATAGGAATACACACAAAGAATGCTATGTGAATCCTATCTGTCCTATGTTCTATGTGGTAAAAAACAAAACATGGCAAAAACATTATTTGAAAAAATCTGGGAGCAGCACATCGTCAAAACAATTGACGACGGGCCTTCCGTATTATATATAGACCGCCATTTTATTCATGAGGTCACAAGCCCGCAGGCATTTACCGGGCTGAATAAAAGAGGGATCAACGTATTACGGCCGTTGCAAACTATTGCCACGGCTGATCACAATGTACCCACCCTAAACCAGCACCTGCCGATCAAAGAAGAGTTGAGTCGCTTACAGGTGGAAACATTAAAGAAGAATTGCGCTGAACATGGCATCGAATTATATGGCCTGGGACATCCCTTCCAGGGTATTGTGCATGTGATAGGGCCTGAATTGGGAATTACACAACCTGGCATGACGATTGTTTGCGGCGACAGCCATACATCTACCCACGGTGCGTTTGGAGCTATCGCCTTTGGTATCGGTACCAGCGAAGTAGAAATGGTTTTTGCTTCACAATGTTTGTTGCAAAGCAAACCTAAACTGATGCGCATCAATGTGGAGGGTGAATTAAATAAAGGAGTGGTGTCAAAAGATATTGTGCTGTATATCCTTTCAAAAATCACCGCCAGTGGCGCTACCGGCTATGCAGTGGAGTTCGCAGGTTCTGCAATCCGTGCTTTAAGTATGGAAGCCCGTATGACCATTTGCAATATGAGTATTGAAATGGGCGGCCGTTGTGGTCTGATCGCTCCTGATGAAACAACCTTTGCGTATATCGAAGGAAAAGAATTTGCCCCGCAGGGTGAAGCATGGCAAAAGAAACTGGGAGAATGGAAACAATTATACTCAGACAGGGATGCACTATTTGATAATGAAATTTTTATCAACGCTGAAGATATTGAGCCAATGATCACTTACGGTACCAACCCCGGCATGGGGATTGGCGTGACAGAGAATATTCCGACAACAGAAACTATTAATGACAATGACAGGTCTGGTCTGGCAAAATCGCTTGCCTATATGGGATTACAGCAGGGTGCTGCCATTAAAGGGCAAAAGATCGATTACGTATTTATCGGGAGCTGTACCAATTCAAGAATAGAAGATCTGCGAATGGTAGCTTCTTTTGTAAAAGGAAAACACAAAGCGGATGATGTGGAAGTATGGATCGTTCCGGGCAGCAAACAGGTAGAAGCACAAGCTATCAAAGAAGGTATTGATAAAATATTTGAAGAAGCAGGATTTGTGTTGCGCCAACCGGGTTGCAGTGCCTGCCTGGGAATGAATGAAGATAAGATCCCGGCGGGTAAGTATTGTATAAGCACCTCCAATAGAAATTTTGAAGGAAGACAGGGTGCGGGTGCAAGAACTTTACTGGCCAGCCCGTTAACAGCAGCAGCAGCAGCGATCACGGGGTATGTAACGGACCCAAGGAGCCTTCCCTCCAAAGGAGTCCTTCGGACAAACCCCTCCGCAGGAGGTGCTTTCAATTCCTAAACTTTTGAAATAACTATGTCAGATAAGAACCTAAATACCGATACACAAAAAGAGTCTTCGAACTTGCAGACGCAAGAACCCCCTTTCGGGGGGCAGGGGGGCTTTATATCCCGTTTCGTTCCTATTAACATGGAGAACATTGACACCGATCAGATCATCCCGGCCCGCTTTTTAAAAGCGACGACCAAAGATGGTTTTGGTAAAAATCTTTTCCGGGATTGGCGGTATTATAATGATGATGCATCAAAAACCAGGGCCGATTTCCCGTTGAATATGTCGCAGTTTGATGGTGAAATATTGGTAGCCGGGAAAAACTTTGGCTGCGGCTCTTCCAGAGAACATGCTGCCTGGTCTATCCTTGATTACGGATTCCGGGTAGTGGTCTCCAGTTTCTTTGCTGATATTTTCAAGAACAATGCCTTGAATAATGGCGTATTACCCGTGCAGGTAAGTGATGCGTTCCTGCAACGGATTTTTCTCCAGGATAATAATACAGAACTGACGGTTGACCTGGAGCAACAAACTATCCGGATCAATCCGACCGGCGAACAAGAACAGTTTGAGATCAACAGCTATAAAAAAACATGCCTGTTAAATGGCTACAACGATATTGACTATTTGATAAGTTTAAAAGAAGACATTCAGGAATTCGAAACCCAAAGAGCATAAGCAACTATGAAAAAGAACATTACCATCATTGAAGGCGACGGCATCGGACCGGAAGTAACGCAACAATCTATCCGTGTATTGAATGCTATTGCAGAATCATTCCAGCATGAATTCAACTACACCTATTGCCTGATGGGTGCCGATGCGATCGACAAAACGGGTAGTCCTTTGCCGGATGAAACGATCGAAGCCTGCCTGAACAGCGATGCAATTTTATTCGGTGCTATTGGTCATCCCCGGTATGATAATGATCCTACGGCCAAAGTAAGACCGGAACAGGGCTTACTGAAACTGCGTAAATCATTGCAGTTGTATGCCAATATCCGCCCGATCACCACTTATTCTTCCCTTCATCACTTGTCGCCGCTCAAAAGTAAAAATATTGAAGGAGTTGATTTTATCATCTTCCGGGAGTTGACAGGGGGTATTTATTTTGGCAAGAAAGAAGTGGCGGCTGATGGCACATACGCCTCAGACAATTGTATCTATACCCGGGAAGAAATTGAACGCATTGCTCACCTGGCTTTTCATTTTGCACAGAAGCCTGAACGGAAAAAGAAGCTCACCCTGGTGGATAAAGCCAATGTACTGGAAACATCCCGGCTTTGGAGAAAAGTAGTGCAGGAACTATCTGCACAATACCCGGATGTGACTGTTGATTATATGTTCGTTGACAATGCGGCGATGCAAATCATACTCAACCCGAAACAATTTGATGTCATCCTTACGGAAAATATGTTTGGCGATATCATCAGCGATGAAGCCAGTGTAATAAGTGGCTCGCTGGGCTTGCTGCCTTCTGCCTCTGTTGGTGCGGGCGGGCTTGCCTTGTTTGAACCCATTCATGGGTCCTATCCGCAGGCAACCGGTAAAGATATTGCCAACCCGATCGGTTCTATTCTTTCTGCGGCCATGCTACTTGAATTTCTAGGGATGAGAGAAGAAGCTGGCCTGGTAAGGGAAGCTGTGAGCTGGACCCTGCAATATTCGTTTGTTACCAAAGATATTGACCCGGTGAATTTTTACTTCACCTCAACGATCGGGGAACTGATCAGTGATTATGTAAGTGGTAAAATTTCCGGTTCAGTCAAGAAAGAAAATATTGAGTTGAGAAAATCAACGATCATATAAAATAAAGGACAAACAACTAACGATGGTTCGTCCCGGTTGAATAAATAAATTGCTTGCCGAGTTCTTTTTTTAAAATGGCGGGTGTATATTTACAGTACATCCCTTTATGTTGAAGAATAAAATATATAATGTTATTAGTGCTATAGCCTCAATTATTATTGTGGTGGTCATTATTATATTCTCTTCAAACGGAGGTGGTGCATGATACTAAATTAAAAAACTGAAATATATGCGACCCGCCTCCAAAAGGCGGGTCGCTTTTTTGTCTGACGGTCTCCGTCTGACAAAAAAATAAATAGCGACCATCAGATTAAAACCAGACAAAATATATGGCATCCTATTATAACGATAACACGATAATTTACCTGAATGGTGGATTTGTAAAAGCAACAGAAGCCAAAATGGATTTATACAGCCAATCCCTTCACTATGGCTATTCCGTTTTTGAAGGTATCCGTTCATATAAAACAGAAACAGGAGAAACAAAAATTTTTAAGGCAGTTGAACATTTCAACAGGTTGCAGCAATCCGCTGCGGCAATGAATATGCCTTATCAGTGGACTACTGAAGAGCTGATAAAAGCTACTTATGAAGTGCTGAAAAGAAATAATCTTCAGGGTGCTTATATCCGGCCTGTGGTGTATGCGCCGGCTAATATGAGTTTTGTGAAGAATACGGAATCATTCATCGTAATAGAAGCATGGGAAATGCAACCGTTTCTGGGTGATAAATTATTACGGGTAATGACAAGCTCTTTTCAACGTCCAAATCCAAAAGGTTTTAAAATAGAAGCGAAAGCTGGTGGACATTATGTAAACTCGATTCTGGCTAGCCAGGAAGCTAAAGCAAAAGGCCTTGATGAAGCATTACTTTCTGACATGAATGATTTTGTTGCCGAAGGACCGGGTGCCAATATGTTTTATGAAAAAGATGGAAGGCTATTTACTCCATCGCTTGGAAATATTCTACCCGGTATTACAAGAGCAACTGTACTGGAAATATGTGAAGAGTTGGAAATAAGTGTGGAAGAAAAACTGATTACCAGTACTGAGCTGAAAGAAGCTGATACTGCGTTTTTCTGTGGTACTGCTGCTGAAGTAATAGGTTGGGAGAGTTTGGATGAAACTGTTTTCCCAAAAACATGGAACAATTCTGTTAGTAAAACAATACAGGAAGCATATAAAAACATTGTGGCAGAAAAGATAATCATTCCGGCAGAAAAAATCTTTGCTTAAGTGAACTTTCCCGCCTGGGCGGGGCGAATTGAGGAAAATATAACTCTATAAACGACCCGGGGTGGGTTGCTGAGTAAAGAACAGGAAGATGAAGAGTGCGACGCAAGGGAAGATGATAGTAGTACAAGCGATGACAAACAAAAAAATAAAAATGACTGAACTTAACAAATATTCAAAGACATTAACGCAAGATGAAACACAACCTGCTGCACAAGCTATGCTGTATGGCATCGGATTGACAGAAGATGATTTAAAAAAAGCCCAGATAGGGATCTGCAGCATGGGATACGATGGCAATACCTGTAACATGCACTTAAATGATTTAGCAAAAGTGGTGAAGCAAGGTGTATGGGAGGCTGATTTAGTTGGTCTCATTTTTAACACCATTGGTATTAGTGATGGGATTAGTAATGGAACAGATGGGATGCGGTATTCATTGGTGAGCCGGGATATTATTGCCGATAGTATTGAAGCCGTGTGTGGTGGTTTTTATTATGATGGATTGATTGCATTGCCGGGTTGTGATAAGAATATGCCCGGTGCGATAATAGCCATGGGAAGATTGAACCGTCCTTCGATAATGGTGTATGGCGGAACGATTGCAGCAGGGCATTATAAAGGCGAAGAACTCAATATCATTTCTGCGTTCGAGGCACTGGGGAAAAAAATAGCAGGCACGATAACGCCGGAAGATTTTAAGGAAGTGGTGAAACACAGTTGCCCGGGTGCAGGCGCCTGTGGTGGTATGTACACAGCGAATACAATGGCAAGTGCTATTGAAGCACTGGGAATGAGTTTGCCTTATTCATCTTCTAACCCTGCCATGAGTGATGAAAAGAAAAAAGAATGTGCGGATGCCGGCAAAGCGATAAAAATATTATTAGAAAAAAATATTTGCCCTAAAGATATCATGACTAAGAAAGCATTTGAAAATGCGATTACTACGATTATGATTTTTGGTGGCAGTACCAATGCCGTGTTGCATTTAATTGCAATGGCAAAGAGTGTGGAGGTGGAATTGAACATTCATGATTTTCAACGCATCAGCGATGCCACCCCTGTGCTGGCAGATTTTAAACCCAGTGGAAAATTTTTAATGCAAGAGTTACATACCCATGGCGGTGTACCAGCAGTGATGAAATATTTATTAGACAAAGGTTTGCTGTATGGTGATTGTAAGACAGTGACAGGAAAAACTATTGCAGAAAATTTGGCAGCTATAAAGGCAATTGATTTTACTACACAGAAAATTATTTATCCGCTTGAAACGCCAATGAAAGCAACTGGTCATTTGCAAATTCTGTTTGGCAATCTGGCAAAGAAAGGAAGTGTAGCAAAAATCTCCGGCAAAGAAGGAGAATTGTTTGAAGGCCCGGCAAGAGTATTTGATGGTGAGTTTGAATTAATAAAAGGAATCAATTCCGGAAAAATAAAAGCCGGAGATGTAGTAGTAATAAGACAGGTAGGCCCGAAAGGTGCACCGGGTATGCCTGAAATGCTAAAGCCAACATCCGCTATCATCGGTGCAGGTTTGGGAAAATCAGTAGCGTTAATTACCGATGGAAGATTTAGCGGTGGCACACATGGTTTTGTTGTTGGTCACATAACACCCGAAGCATTTGAAGGCGGTTTGATTGGCCTTGTTGAAGACGATGATATTATTAAGATTGATATAGCGAAGAATAAACTCACATTAAAAGTAGGTGAGAAGGAAATTAAGAAAAGAAGAAAGAAATGGAAGCAGCCAAAGCTAAAAGCAACAAAAGGAATTTTATTTAAGTATGCACAACAGGTGAAAGATGCAAGTGAAGGTTGTGTAACGGATGAAGCCCCCTAAATCCCCCGCAGGGGGACTTTAGAGTCTTAAATTTTTAAATTTCTCATTAAAAGGAAAGTTTTAATAGCCGATTATGCAAACGTTAGAAAAGATAAAAGAAACTACAAAAGAGCAGAGTCCAAAAGCCCCCCTTGCGGGGGGTGGGGGGGCTATTTCTATTTCAGGTTCAGTGGCGGTGCTGGAAGCATTGATTGCAGAAAACGTAACTACCATTTTTGGTTATCCCGGTGGTGCTATTATGCCTATCTATGATGCCTTGTATGATTATGCTGATAAGTTGAATCATATTTTAGTTCGTCATGAGCAAGGCGGCATACATGCAGGGCAGGGTTATGCAAGAACAAGTGGTGATGTAGGTGTAGTGTTTGCCACCAGCGGACCCGGCGCTACTAATCTTGTTACGGGATTAGCTGATGCCATGATTGATTCTACACCGTTGGTTTGTATCACCGGACAGGTGTTTGCGCATTTATTAGGCACTGATGCTTTCCAGGAAACAGATGTTATAAATATCACTACACCTGTTACCAAATGGAATTACCAGGTAACTGATGCAACAGAAATTCCTGCTGTATTGGCCAAAGCATTTTATATAGCAAAAAGTGGAAGGCCCGGTCCTGTGTTGATTGACATTACAAAAAATGCACAGTTGCAGATATTTGATTACGAAGGTTACACTAAATGTAATCATATCCGCAGCTACCGCCCCTCTCCCATTGTTCGTAAAGAATATGTAGAAGCAGCGGCGAAACTGATTAACGAAGCAGAAAGGCCATTTGTAATTTTTGGACAAGGCGTTATACTTGGCAAAGCAGAAAAAGAATTTAAAGCCTTTATCGAAAAAGCCGGTATTCCTTCCGCATGGACAATCATGGGAATGAGTGCTATACCAACTGATCATCCTTTGGCTGTTGGTATGCTGGGTATGCATGGAAACTACGGTCCCAATTTATTAACCAACGAATGTGATGTGTTAATTGCTGTGGGTATGCGTTTCGACGACAGGGTTACCGGACGATTAGACAAATATGCCAGGCAGGCAAAAGTTATTCATTTAGATATTGATCCCGCAGAGATTGATAAGAATGTAAAAACAACCGTACCTGTCTGGGGCGATTGTAAAGAAACATTACCAATGCTTACTGCGTTGGTAGAACAAAAAGTGTATCCGCGATGGCTGCAAAAATTTGCCAACTGCAGAGATAAAGAACAGGAAAAAGTAATCAAAGAAGAACTCGATCCGACTACTGATATATTGACGATGGGCGAAGTAATAAAACTGGTAAATGAATTAACCAACGGTGATGCCATTATAGTTACCGATGTTGGTCAGCACCAGATGGTGGCTTGCCGTTATGCAAAGTACAATCAAACTAAAAGCAATGTTACCAGTGGTGGTTTAGGAACTATGGGCTTTGCATTGCCAGCCGCTATTGGTGCAAAGTTTGGTGATCCTAAACGTATTGTTGTAGCTGTTATCGGCGATGGTGGTTTTCAAATGACATTACAGGAGTTGGGAACTATCATGCAGTTTAATGTGGACGTAAAAATATTAATCCTGAATAATGAGTTTTTGGGAATGGTACGCCAATGGCAGGAACTGTTTCATGAAAAACGATATTCATTTACCGACATAACCAGCCCTGATTTTGTACAGGTTGCCAAAGCTTACCGGATAGAAGGAAAATCAGTTAAGGAGAGAAAAGATTTGAAAGGTGCCTTAACTGAAATGCTGAATCATAAAGGCTCTTACCTATTGGAAGTAATGGTAGGAAAAGAAAATAATGTGTTCCCGATGGTGCCACAGGGAAAAGGGGTGGCCGAAGTAGTATTAAGTAAAGAGGAAGTGTAACCACTGTCCCCGCCACCTGGCGGGGAACACAGGTCACATATTCAGTATTCAATGAATAACGCTATAAAAAAATAAATGACTTTAAAACTTATTAGATGATTGAGAAAAATAATGCTCTTAAACATCCCCTTTCAGGGGTTGGGGGCAAACAAGAATATACCATAACAGTTTATACGGAAAACCAGATTGGTTTGCTGAACCGTATTGCAATTATTTTTTCCCGCAGGAAAATTAATATCGAAAGCCTGAACACTTCTCCAAGTGAAGTGGACAGTGTACATCGTTTTACGATTGTGATAAATGAAACTGAAGATGTGGTTCGCAAACTTTGCCGCCAGATAGAAAAACAGGTGGAAGTATTAAAAGCTTATTACAACACCAATGAAGAAATCATCTGGCAGGAACTGGCTTTGTATAAAGTGCCAACTGATATTATAGCGGAAGAAGTAAAAGTGGAAAGGCTGTTAAGAGAACATGGGGCTAAAGCAGTTGTTATCCGTAAAGACTATACCGTATTTGAAGTGGCCGGTCAGCGGGAAGAAACAGACGGCCTTATAAAAGTATTAGCTCCTTATGGATTGATTGAATTTGTACGCAGTGCAAGAGTGGCTATTATAAAAAAGAGTGACGGCTTTCATAAAAAATTAAATGAGTTTGAATATAAAGAACCCGGTGAAGATGCGAGTGAGAATGAATTTTTAAATCAGAATGAAAGTGTCTTTAGTATGTGAGCTAAGAGAAAAGAAGAAAATGAATTGCTTTGGGGTTCATCCCCTCCCTGGAGGGCCGAATTGAGGGAAACTTTGAATTTAAAAAACTGGGGTGGGTTGTCCAGTAGCGAACCTTGCTACCGGTTTACCTGCCGATAGGCATGGCAGGCAGACAGAACGATGAAGTGTCTGCCAGTTGGCGGAAGGGACGATGCTCATGGAACAAAAGCTGGTAAAAAAGAATAAACCAATAATTATAAACTATCTCTGATTCTCCGACTGCGGCGGATTGGGGGCAAAACCAAACAAACATGGCAAAGCTAAATTTTGGCGGTACCGAAGAAAATGTTGTAACAAGAGAAGAATTTCCCCTGAGCAAAGCACAGGAAGTTTTAAAAAACGAAACCGTAGCCGTTATTGGATATGGTGTACAAGGACCTGGCCAGGCGCTGAACCAAAAAGACAATGGTATTAATGTGATCGTTGGTCAGCGTAAAGATTCGAAAACCTGGGATAAAGCGGTTCGGGATGGTTTTGTACCCGGCGAAACCTTGTTTGAAATTGAAGAAGCACTCGAAAGGGGAACCATTATTTGTTATCTCCTGAGTGATGCAGCGCAAATAGCTTTATGGCCAACGGTGCAAAAACATTTGACACCCGGCAAGGCCTTATATTTTTCTCATGGCTTTGGTATCACGTTCAATGAGCAAACCGGTATCACTCCGCCAAAAGATGTGGATGTATTCCTGGTAGCACCAAAAGGTAGTGGCACTTCCCTGAGAAGAATGTTCTTACAGGGCCGTGGGTTGAACAGCTCTTATGCTATTTACCAGGATGCCACCGGCAAGGCCTTTGAAAGAGTGGTGGCCCTGGGTATTGCTGTAGGGAGTGGTTATTTATTTGAAACTGATTTCAGGAAAGAAGTATATAGTGACCTGACTGGTGAAAGAGGAACATTGATGGGTGCCATTCAGGGAATATTTGCAGCACAATATGATGTACTGCGTTCCAAAGGGCACACCCCTTCTGAAGCTTTTAATGAGACCGTTGAAGAACTAACACAATCATTGATGCCACTGGTAGCGGAGAATGGTATGGACTGGATGTATGCTAATTGCTCTACTACGGCCCAGCGTGGTGCATTGGATTGGTGGAAAAAATTTCGTGATGCAACCAAGCCCGTTTTTACTGAACTCTATGAAAGTGTGGCGGCCGGTAAAGAATCTCAACGGTCAATTGACAGCAATAGTAAAACAGATTACCGGGAGAAATTAGAAGAAGAATTAAAAGAATTGCGGGAAAGCGAATTATGGCAAGCTGGCAAAACAGTAAGAAGCCTGCGCCCCGAGAATCAACCCAAATCGAAAGCGTTGGCTTCAGCGGCACCTGTGCCATCCACGAAACAAGTATTCAGCAAACTGGTTAACCCGGAGTCAGCTGAGAAACAATACATCGTATGACGCCTACCGTAAGCAATACCGTACAGCTTGATTTTGCTTCCGCCTGCCTGCGGTTGAAAAAAGTGGTGAACAGAACACCGCTCACTTTCAACCATAATTTGTCGAAGAAGTATCAATGCAATGTTTTCCTGAAAAGGGAGGACCTGCAGGTAGTACGTTCCTACAAATTACGGGGAGCGTATAATATGATGAGTTCCCTGCCGGTAGTACAATTGGCCAAAGGAGTGGTCTGTGCCAGTGCGGGTAATCATGCCCAGGGCTTTGCTTATAGTTGTAAAAAACTCAATACTAAAGGAGTGGTGTTCATGCCGATCATCACTCCCAAACAAAAGATCAGCCAGACGAAAATGTTTGGTGAAGATTTCATTGAAATAAAATTGATTGGTGACACTTTTGATGATTGTGCAGTCGCGGCTAAACAATTCACTATAGAAAATGGCATGACCTTTATTCCACCCTTTGATGATCTCCGCATTATTGAAGGCCAGGGAACAGTAGCTGTGGAAATACTGGAAGACCAGGACGACATTGATTATTTATTCGTACCGGTTGGTGGTGGCGGTTTAAGTGCAGGCGTAGGTACTTATTTCAAAACTTATTCGCCAAAAACAAAGATCATTGGCCTCGAACCCGAAGGCGCACCTTCCATGTTTGAAGCATTGAAAGCGGGTCACCCGGTTACACTGGAGCATATCGAACGGTTTGTTGACGGGGCAGCTGTAAAAAGAGTGGGTGAACTGACATTCGCCATCTGCAAAGATGTACTGGATGATATGCGGTTGATACCCGAAGGAAAAGTATGTTCGACAATCCTGAAATTATACAATGAAGATGCGATCGTGGTAGAACCTGCGGGTGCTATGTCCATCGCCGCTTTAGATTATTATGCAGAAGAAATAAAAGGAAAGAATGTAGTCTGTATCGTCAGTGGTAGTAATAATGATATTGACCGGATGCAGGAGATAAAAGAAAGAAGCCTGCAATACGAAGGATTGAAACATTATTTCCTGATCAGCTTTGCACAACGTCCGGGTGCGTTGAAAGAGTTTGTGAGTAATGTACTGGGACCTACAGATGATATCACCCGGTTCGAGTATATGCAGAAGACCAATAAAGAAAATGGGCCTGCATTGGTAGGTGTGGAATTGCAAAGCCGGACTGACTATGACCTGCTCTTATCAAAGATGAAAGCATCGAAGATTGGTTTCAATGAGATCAACAAGAACGACCAGTTGTTTGGATACTTGATCTGAGTTAGTTAGTCTATCACCTTTGTGGATAAATCCAACGGTAATCCGATCCCCTGCTGAAAAATTATTTGTAATTTCAGTCGTCTTGCCTGCCCGACTGCGTCGTTCAGGCGGGCTTGCCATAATGAAACGGTTAACGGCTGTATTCATCACATTTAACATTGCACCACATGGCGAGCAACCAGGGATTATATGATCCTTCTTTTGAACATGACTCCTGCGGGATTGGCTTTGTCGCCAATATCAAGGGGCATAAATCTCATCAGCATATTTCCGATGCACTAACCGTACTGGAAAACATGGAACACCGCGGTGCCTGCGGTTGTGAAAACAACACGGGTGACGGAGCCGGTATCATGATACAGACACCGCATGAGTTTTTCTTTGATGAATGCCTGAAACTCGGTGTTCATCTTCCTTCCTTTGGCAGGTATGGAGTAGGTGTGATCTTCTTCCCCAAAGAAATAAGACTACGGGAAGAATGCCGTGACATTTTTAACCGGACAGCCGAAAAATTAGGATTGGAAATTTTAGCCTATAGAAAAGTTCCTGTCAACACTCATGATATTGGACCTACGGCTTTAAGTGTGGAGCCGGAAATGGAACAGGTCTTTATTGCCTGCCCTGATCATATATCCAACGCCGATGACTTTGAAAGAAAATTATTTATTCTCCGTAACCATGCGGCCCATACGATCAACAGTACCGTAAGAAAAGATACGATAGGTTTTTATGTGGCATCGCTTTCACATAAAGTAGTTGTCTATAAAGGACAGCTCACCAGTATGCAGGTGCGAAGTTATTTTCCCGACCTCAGTAATAAAAGAGTCGTAAGTGCATTTGGTTTGGTGCATTCAAGATTTGCTACCAATACCTTTCCGTCCTGGAAACTAGCACAACCCTTCCGTTATATTGCCCATAACGGTGAGATCAACACCCTGCAGGGAAATTTAAACTGGCTAAAGACCAGCGAAAAAGGATTCACATCTCCTTATTTCAGCAAAGAAGAAATGGAAATGCTATTGCCAATTATTACAGAAGGGCAAAGCGATTCGGCCTGCCTCGATAATATTATCGAACTGCTGACATTGACAGGACGCTCCTTACCGCATGTGATGATGATGCTGATACCGGAAGCCTGGGATGGTCACGAAGAAATGGACCCGGTAAAAAAAGCATTTTATGAATTTCATTCATCGTTCATGGAGCCCTGGGATGGCCCGGCATCAATTTCATTCACGGATGGAAAGATCATCGGCGCTACTCTGGACCGGAATGGTCTTCGTCCTTCAAGGTATTGCGTAACCAATGATGACCGGGTGATCATGGCATCTGAAGCAGGCGTGCTTCCAATTGATCCTACAACCATTATAGAAAAAGGAAGGCTGCAACCCGGGAAGATGTTTGTGGTAGATATGGAAAAAGGAAAGATCATCAGTGATGAAGAACTGAAACAAGATATTTGCTCGCAAAAGCCCTACGGCGAGTGGCTGAATAAATACAAGATCCGCCTGGAAGAATTACCCGAGCCGAGAGTGATGTTTACCCATTTGGAACATGACCAGGTTTTTAAATACCAGAAAGCATTTGGTTATTCCACCGAAGACCTGGAGAGTATTGTCGCGACGATGGCATTGGATGGTAAAGAACCGATTGGCTCCATGGGAACAGATATTCCGCTGGCCGTACTCAGCGATCATCCCCAACACCTCAGTCATTATTTCAAACAACTCTTTGCGCAGGTTACCAACCCACCGATCGATCCTATCCGTGAAAGACTGGTGATGTCGCTTGCTACTTTCGTTGGTAATAATGGTAATCTTTTATTGGAAGATCCGCTGACCTGCCATAGTGTTGCGCTGAAACAACCCGTTCTTACCAATCATGAATTGGAAAAGATCAGGAGTATTGATACCGGGCTGTTCCAGTCAAAAACTATACAGTGTTATTTCAAAGCCGACGGCAAACCCGGTTCACTTAAAAAAGGCCTGGAACGTATTTGCGACTACGCCGTGGATGCAGTAGAAGATGGTTTTAAAGTATTGATCCTGCAGGACAGGGCCATTGACTCCAATCATGCCGCAATTCCTTCTTTACTTGCCACAGCGGCTATTCATCATCACCTAATCCGTAAAGGTATGCGGGGACAGGTTGGTATTATCGTGGAAGCCGGCGATGTATGGGAAGTACATCATTTTGCCTGCCTCGTTGCTTTTGGTGCAACAGCTATCAACCCTTACCTCGCTCTTTCAACGATCCGGGATATGCAGGAAAACGGGAAATTATGCGCCGCATCCGGTGGGCAGACTGATCTGAATGAAGAACAACTAAAGAAAAATTATATCAAGGCTGTCAATGATGGTTTACTGAAAGTATTTTCCAAAATGGGTATCTCTACCCTTCAATCCTACCAGGGCGCACAGATATTTGAAATACTGGGATTGAATAAAGATGTCGTCAATAAATATTTTACCGGAGCCACTTCAAGGATCGAGGGAATGGGGCTGGATGAACTGGCCAGAGAGGCATTGGCCAAACATTTATTTGCCTTTAGTAAAAAAGAAATTCCAGTTGACCGCTTGCCGGCAGGAGGTGTTTTTCAATGGAAACAAAAAGGAGAATTTCATTTATTCAACCCGCAAACGATCCACTTGCTGCAACACGCAACAAAAACGAATGACTTCAATACATTTAAAAAATATTCTAAACTGGTCAATGATCAAACAGGAAAAGCGGCCACTATCAGGGGCTTGTTCCAATTTAAAAAAACAAGACCTTCTGTATCCATTGATGAAGTAGAGCCCGCTGAAAGCATTTACAAACGTTTTGCTACAGGAGCGATGAGTTTTGGATCTATCTCCTGGGAAGCACATACCACACTGGCTATTGCGATGAACCGTCTCGGCGGGAAATCCAATACGGGTGAAGGTGGTGAAGACGAAAAAAGATATGACCTGCTGCCAAATGGTGATAGCATGAGAAGTGCGATCAAGCAAGTAGCAAGTGCAAGGTTTGGTGTAACCAGTTTGTATTTGACAGAAGCCGATGAATTACAAATCAAAATGGCACAGGGAGCCAAGCCTGGTGAAGGTGGTCAGTTGCCCGGCCATAAAGTAGATGACTGGATCGGTAAAGTTCGTCACGCTACTCCGGGTGTAGGATTGATCTCTCCTCCCCCCCATCATGATATTTATTCCATTGAAGATCTGGCACAATTGATCTATGATCTGAAAAACGCCAACCGGGCCGCCAGGATCAGTGTGAAACTGGTTAGTAAAGCCGGTGTTGGAACTATAGCAGCAGGTGTTACCAAAGCCAAAGCAGATGTGGTATTGATCGCGGGACATGATGGTGGTACGGGTGCATCGCCGGTGAGTTCTATCCGTCATGCAGGTCTGCCCTGGGAATTAGGATTAGCAGAGACCCACCAGACGCTTGTAAAAAATAAATTAAGAAGCCGGGTCGTAGTACAGGCCGATGGGCAAATGAAGACCGGTCGTGATATTGCAATCGCCACTTTATTGGGTGCCGAAGAATGGGGGATTGCCACGGCTGCACTGGTGGTAGAAGGTTGTATCATGATGCGTAAATGCCATATGAATACATGTCCTGTTGGGGTGGCAACGCAAGACCCGGAATTGAGAAAACGATTCAAAGGAGACCCGGATCATGTGGTCAATTTTTTCAAAATGATCACCCAGGAGCTGAGAGAGATCATGGCAGAACTGGGCTTCAGAACGATCAACGAAATGGTGGGGCAGGCAGATAGTTTGGAAATGCGGGAAAGCATTGAACACTGGAAATATAAAAATCTCGACCTGTCTGCGATCTTGTATAAAGAACCTAATTCATTATACACCGGTTTATATTGTAGTGAAGAACAAGATCATGGATTGGCTGAAAGCCTTGATTGGAAATTATTAGCAGCTGCGCAAACGGCCATTGACAATAAAGAAATAGTTACGGCATCCTTCGTTATCAAGAATACAGACAGGACAGCAGGTACAATTCTTTCCAATAAAATAACCAAGAAATATAAATCAGCCGGACTTCCTGACAATACGATCCATTTTAATTTTACCGGCACTGCTGGGCAGAGCTTCGGTGCTTTCAACACAAAAGGCATAACGCTGGAACTGGAAGGTGACGCCAATGATTATTTTGGAAAAGGATTAAGCGGTGCCCGCCTGATCATCTATCCTCCAAAAACAGCCATGTATGTACCGGAGGAAAACAGCATCATTGGTAACGTAGCATTCTATGGGGCCACCAGTGGTGAAGCATATATAAGAGGAAAAGCCGGGGAACGTTTTTGTGTTAGGAATTCCGGGGCCAATGTGGTAGTGGAGTCAATCGGCGATCACGGATGCGAATACATGACTGGTGGGCAGGTGGTGATACTCGGAGACACCGGCAGAAACTTTGCGGCCGGTATGAGCGGTGGTATTGCTTATGTGTATGATGTAAAAGGAAAATTTGCCGCCAACTGTAACCGAGAAATGATCGACCTCGATCAATGTGATATCACTGATAAGAACGAATTGTTCACCATGCTGCAAAAACATTCTGAATATACCGGCAGTACAGTGGCAAAATTCATTTTGCAGGACCTGGATAACCAATTGCAACATTTTGTAAAAGTGTTTCCAAAAGATTATAAAAAAGCGCTATCCCTTAAAAAGGAAAATGTGAGAATGAATAAATAGAAGTTTTTTGTCTGAACCATAAGTGCCCGAGGCAAAAAACTAGCGTGAGGTATAACACTTGAGGGGTCAAATGTCTGTAAAGAAATAAAAAACTAATTGAATGGGTAAACCAACAGGCTTTAAAGAATTCACAAGGGAACTTCCCGGTAAAGAACCGGTGCAGGAACGACTGCAGCATTATAAGGAATTCGTGCAACGCTATACCGATGAGAAATTAAATCAACAGGCAGCCCGTTGTATGGACTGTGGTATACCTTTTTGTCATCACGGTTGCCCGTTGGGTAACGTGATCCCTGAATTTAATGATGCCGTATATAAACAGGATTGGAGAGAGGCCTATGATATCTTAAGCTCCACCAATAATTTCCCGGAGTTCACCGGGCGCATTTGCCCGGCTCCCTGCGAAACGGCCTGTGTATTAGGTATTAACCAACCGGCTATTACCATTGAAGAAATAGAAAAACACATTATTGAGATAGCATTTGACAAAGGCTTTGTAAAACCCCGCAGGCCCAATCTTCGCTCCGCAAAAAAAGTAGCGGTGATTGGTTCGGGCCCCGCTGGTTTAGCTGCAGCAGCACAATTAAATTACGCGGGTCATACCATAACTGTTTTTGAAAGGGATGATGCGCCGGGTGGATTGCTGCGGTATGGTATCCCTGATTTCAAATTGGAAAAATGGGTAGTGGATAGAAGAATAAAACTGATGGAAGAGGAAGGTATTGTTTTTAAATGCCTGGCCAATGTGGGAGTTAATGTCTGTGTCAATGATATCCTGAGAGAATTCAATGCCATTGTGCTGGCCGGCGGAAGTACAACAGCCAGGAATTTATTTATTACCGGCAGGGAATTAAATGGCGTTCATTTTGCAATGGATTTTTTAAAACAGAATAATAAAAAAGTAGCCGGGAAAGATTTCCTGGTCAATGCCGCAATTGAAAGTAATATATTGAATGAGGAAGTAACGGCCACTGGTAAGAATGTGGTGGTGATTGGTGGTGGTGATACAGGTAGCGATTGTGTTGGTACTTCCAATCGTCATTTAGCTAAGTCGGTTACACAATTTGAACTACTACCCAAGCCACCGGAAGACAGAAATGAATTTATGCCCTGGCCCAGTTTCCCTATGTTGTTAAAAACAACTTCCTCACATGAAGAAGGTGTTCAACGCCAGTGGACAGTAGCAACCAAAGAATTTATTGGTGATGAGAATGGTAACCTCAAAGGTCTGAAAATCGTTGACCTTGAATGGAAAATTGTTGACGGCAGACCGGCCCAGTTTGTAGAAGTGGCGGATAGTGCAAGAGAGATTCCCTGCGAGCTGGCCTTGCTGGCTATGGGTTTTGTACACCCGCAACATGTGGGTTTTATCAATGACCTTGGCATTGGGCTGGATGAACGTGGCAATGTAAAAGCAACTGAACAGGATTACCGTACCAATATCTCCAAGATCTTCACAGCCGGCGATATGCGCCGCGGCCAGAGCCTCGTGGTCTGGGCCATTAGTGAGGGCCGGGAATGTGCCCGGAAAGTGGACGAATTTTTCAATACAGACAACTCCTCCGTCCTTGAATCCAAGGACTCCATATTGAGATTTCAGGCTGTGTAAACAGCAAAAATCTACAGTTTCTTTTTTAAATAATTTACATTATCTAATAATTTAATTGAATATTTCAATTAAGTTGTTCGCTTTTCATAGATTTTATTCACAATAATAGCTAAACTAACACCTGTTAATGCCATAAATCTTTATTTTCAATGCAAATAATTCAAATTATTATTTTATTTAATGTAAACCAACTAAAAAACAGCGTATGAGCAAAAAAACGGTTAAGCAGGTAGCACCCTTCCTCGTATTGCTTACAATTGCAGTACTGGCGATCTTTATCAGCCCCTCCGCCTCGTTCGATCCGGCTTCAGTATTAGGTGAAGATGGCAAAACGCCAAAATACACCTATAACAGCGGTGACATTGCCTGGATGCTTGTGTCCTGTGCATTTGTATTCTTAATGACACCAGCCCTCGCCTTTTTCTATGGCGGAATGGTAGGCCGTAAAAACGTACTATCCACGATGATTAAGAGTACCGTTTCGGCAGGTATCATTTCGGTTTTGTGGATCGTTGTTCAGTTCAGTCTTTGCTTCGGTGATTCTTTGGGTGGCTTTATCGGTGACCCAAGAACATTTTTATTCTTTAAAAATGTAATGAATGGTGAACCCTGGAGCCTGGCCACATCTATCCCACTTCCATTATTCGCTTTCTTCCAGTTGATGTTTGCGATCATTACTCCTGGTCTTGTGGTAGGTGCTGTAGCAGAACGTATCCGTTTCAGTTCCTACACTTTGTTCATTGTGTTGTTCGGAGTAATTGTGTACGCACCGCTTGCACATATGGCCTGGCATCCTGATGGTTTGATGTTTAAATGGGGTGTATTGGATTTTGCAGGTGGAACTGTTGTTCATATTTCAGCAGGCATGGCTGCATTGGCAGGAGCCCTTGTTTTGAAACCAAGAAAATCTACCACTTCCGCTTCGCCGGCTAATATTCCTTATGTACTGATCGGTACAGGTTTACTTTGGTTTGGCTGGTTTGGTTTTAATGCCGGTAGTGCAGCTGGTGCGGGTTCATTGGGCGTGTATGCTTTCGCAACAACCAATACAGCAGCAGCAGCCGCAGGTTTATCCTGGATGTTCCTGGATGTTATTCGTGGCAAAAAACCATCGGTACTGGGATTCTGTATCGGTGCTGTTGTGGGCCTGGTAGCAATAACACCCGCAGCCGGTTTTGTTGGCGTACCTCAGGCCTTGTTCATCGGTTTTGTAGCTGCAATTGTTTCTAACCTCGTAGCAGAATTCCTGAAACGCAAAACCAAACTGGATGACCCGTTGGATGTATTTGCCTGCCATGGTCTCGGCGGTATAACGGGCATGTTGCTGACCGGTGTGTTTGGCAGCAAAACAGTTAACTCCCTGGTGGTAGATGGCCAGTTCATGATCCAACTGAAAGGTATGGCGCTCGCAGCTGCCTATAGTTTTGTTGCCTCTTTCATCCTGTTCAAATTGATCAACCTGATATTACCCATGCGGGTAACACAGGCGGAGGAATTACAAGGACTGGATGCATCACAACACGATGAAAAATATTTCCAGGGTCACTTACTGGTAAGTTCGAATGGAATTGAAGAAAAATCCGTAGAAACGCAGCTTTAAATAAATTAAATCGAAAAAGGCACTGCGTTTATGGAATAAACTTCTCGCAAAAGCTTATTCCTGCTGTGCCCTTTTCTTAACATCTAAAATGTAATACAATGTTACAAAAACTTTTTGTGGCAGCCATAGGCATGCTGTCAATTACCCTCGCCTTTGCTCAAACGGCCTCAGTTACCGTCGCTTTAGATTCTGTAGTTGTGGAACAGGAAAAAGAACCGACCCTGACTATCACAGGCTCATTTGATGCATATTACCGGAATGACCTCGCAGATGTAAAAACCAATAGTTATACCAGCTTCACTCCGCTGCATAATTCATTTGCACTGGGAATGGCCAGTCTTAAGTTTGAACAAAAAGGCAAAAAAGCATCAGCGGTTGCTGATCTCGGGTTCGGGCCAAGGGCCAGGGACTTTGCTTATGCAGATGAAGGCATAACGCAGGCTATCAAACAACTTTATGTGAGCTATTCTGCTACTGACTGGATGAAATTTACCCTCGGAACCTGGGCCACCCATATTGGTTACGAATTAGTAGATCCACAGCTTAACAGGAATTACAGCATGAGTTATATGTTTACCAACGGACCTTTTACCCATACCGGGTTGAAGGCAGAGATCTCAAAAGGAAAACATGGAATCATGCTGGGGGTTTCAAATCCTACTGATTACCGGATACCTCCTGAAGATATGATCAATAAGAAAGCGATCATCGCACAATATTCTTTTGCTCCCACCGATAAGCTAAAGTTCTATCTTAACTATGTTGGCGGTCAAAACCCTGATACGTCTAAAACCAGCCAGTTTGATGCAGTGATAACTGCGAAGATCAGTGATAAGTTTAATATTGGGTATAACGGAACTGTAAATTCAACCCAGGTATGGGATGGTTCAAAAAATCTGAAAAGCAAATCCTGGTGGGGTTCTGCCCTGTACCTGAATTTTGATCCTCAATCCTGGTTCGGGCTTACCTTACGTGGTGAGATGTTCAGGGATAAAAACCAGTTTAAAGCTTTCAGTTCTGCATCAGAAGGTGGAAGCATTTTCGCTACAACTTTATCAGCCAATTTTAAAACAGGTGGTTTCATCTTTATACCTGAGTTCAGGTTAGATAATGCAAACAAAGAAGTACTGTTTACCAATAAAGACGGAGTATTTGCCAAGAGAGCTGCCAGTTTTATTTTTGCAGCGATCTATGCATTCTGATAAAAAAGTCCAAAAGAATTTCTAAGTGGCAAGCAATCGTTAACGCCTTCCGTTTCTACGGAAGGCATTTTTTATACCAGGGGCTCCTGCTGGCTCAGGCAATGAAAACTTCCCAGGCCCCAGATGATATCTGTAGAATCAATACCGACCACTTCTCTTCCCGGAAAACAACTTTGTATAATCAGTAAAGCTTTCTCATCCCCGGAAGATTGGAAGGTGGGTACAATAACTGATTTATTGGCAATATAAAAATTGGCGTAAGAGCAGGGAAGCCGTTGGTTTTCATACACCAGTTCGTCGGGCATAGGTAATTCCACAATAGTGAGCTGCTTACCATTCAGTAACCGCATTTGCTGCAATTGCTTCAGGTTATGCTGTAACAGATCATAATTCTCATCATTCTTATTCTCCTCGATCACGGTGATGACGGTGTCTTCACTTACAAACCGAACAGTGTCATCAATATGTCCATCCGTATCATCCCCTACAATTCCTTCATCTACCCATAACACCTGCTCCATACCATAATAGTTACAGAGGTATTCCTCGATCTGCTGCTGGTTCAACTGCGGATTCCGGTTGGGGTTCAATAAACAGGCCGTTGATGTCATCACTGTTCCTTTCCCGTTAAATTCGACGGAGCCTCCTTCCATAACAATACCCGGATTATAAACAGGAATAGTAAAATGCTTGCCGATCAGTGTCGGCACTACATCATCCAGGTCATAAGGTGGATATTTATTACCCCAGGCATTATAGCCCCAGTCAACAATTACTTTCTTTTGTTCGGCTGCCGGGTTGATCAAAAAAGCCGGGCCATGGTCCCGGCACCACGCATCATTAGTCGGATGAAAAAAGAACTCCACTTTCGCCAGGTCAACCTGTTCTCTTTCAAGGTGGCCCAGTGCAAACAGTTTCATTGCCTCATCAGCTACATTAATACGGACTAATTCTCCTCTCGTAAGCTCTTTAATGAACTTTGCATAGGATGGAAAAATGGTATGAATTTTCCCGGGCCAGGAAGCTTCCTTATGTGGCCAGCTAAGCCAGGTAGCAACATGCGGAGCAAATTCGGCCGGAAAATAATAACCGAGTTGCTTAGGAGTTATGCCCTCATCCCTTAAAGGGGAGTTATTTGGCGAGTCTGTATTTTTTGTAAAACTCATTTTTCTATCTTTTCTAACTTTTCTTTTATCGGGAAACTGTATTACCCACCTTTAGGGGATGAGGGCTTAGTCTTCATCAATATAACGTTTGGTAATGGGCTGATAAGAATCGATCCTCCTGTCCCGCATAAAAGGCCAATGGGTTCGGTACTGGTCTGTTTTTGCGAGGTCGATCTCCAGCACTTTCACTTCTTCTTCCTCGAGAGAAGCTTTATATAAAATAGTTCCGAAGGGGTTAGCAATAAAGGAACCACCCCAGAATTTCATAGCGCCGTTTTGTTCCAGCCCTACCCTGTTCACACTCACCACATGCACCCCGTTGGCTACAGCATGGCTTCGCTGAATAGTTTGCCAGGCGCCGTATTGCTCGGTATTGGTTTCCTCGTTCTGGGAAGTGGCCCAACCGATCGCGGTAGGATAAAATAATATCTCCGCTCCCATTAACGCAGTGATCCTGGCTGCTTCAGGGTACCATTGATCCCAGCAGATCAATACACCCAGGGTAGCAAATTTTGTTTTGAAAACTTTGTACCCGAGATCACCGGGGGTGAAATAGAATTTCTCATAATAAGCAGGGTCGTCCGGGATATGCATTTTGCGGTACTTGCCGAGATAGCTTCCATCCGCATCGATCACAGCGGTAGTATTATGATAAAGTCCCTGCGCTCTTTTTTCAAATAAAGAAGCGATGATGACCACTCCTAATTCCCCAGCCACTTTCTGTAAAGCTTCGGTAGATGGGCCGGGAACAGGCTCAGCCAGTTTGAAGTTTTCATAATCTTCCACATCGCAGAAATATAAGGAAGTGAACAGCTCCTGCAGACAAACGATCTGTGCACCACCAGCCGCAGCTTTCTTAACCCCTTCAATTGCTTTAGCCAGGTTCTCTTCCTTTTTATTGGTGCAACTCATTTGCACCAGGCCGATTTGTACTTTGCTCATCTTTTCAAATTAGGAAGCAAAAATAACCAATTTTAGTGGATGATTATAGATGATCGCAGTCACTCATTACTCCTGGTTCCTGTAAATAATTCCAAGTGACCCTTTGTAAAACTCTTTCTTAAACGAATTCCCGCCAAAACCAATCTTTTCATACGTTTTTCTTTTTATCCGGAATTCATAATTCTTCTTCGAAGTAAGATCCCGGACAGAAAGAAAATATTCGCTCGACTTCCGGCTTTTATTCGACCATTTTCTTACAATAAAACCATCCACAGTAATAGGTTCTTGTCCCGGAAAGCTCGTGTTGACCACCCTGAGAACTCCGATCGTCATTACAAATGATAATAGAAAGAAGATAACGGGTATCGCTATTTTCCCGGCTTTTTTTTGAACGCTATAGCCTTTTGGATAAACTCTCGTGAAAAAGTAGGATACAGTTGTACCTACTATCAGGGTAACTAACAGCATAAGCGGCCAGTTAGTACTGATCAGCTTATTGTTTGCTCCAAGCTCCACATATTGTCCCCCGATCATTCCTATAGTACCAATTACAGCATAGAGCAGGATCAGTACCAGGTAAACAGCTTTTTTCATATCTGTAAAAATTTGGTTTACGCAAGACGGGATCAATTCGACTATGTCTAACCGTATTCACCGCAAATTCAATCCCAGATCCATTATTCAATTGTAATAAACAATTTTAAATGCTCTTAAGTTCTCTGGTATAGGCCGGACAAATTTAAACAGTTCATCGATTCTTTACGCTGAATTCCTACCCGCATTAATGATCCCAAAGGAACACCGCATCACCAATTTCTCATATGTTTCCTTTACTGGTGCTTGTACCAGCTGCTCATCCAACTCCCGTATTTTAGTCAATGCATATTGCTGTATCGTTAGCAAGGGCAATACAATTCTTTCCCGCATGCCAATAGACACCTGTTCTACCGGGTAGTCGGCCATCAGTTCCTGCTGCCCGGTGATCTTTCGGAGATAATCCTTTGTTAACTCATATTCATCACTGATCATTTGCCAGATCTCCCCGAACTGTTTATGCTTAGCCAGGAAAGCCGTTAATGGAAAAAAGGATTTCATCATAGCCATTTCACAGTTATCCAGCAGAGTTCTGAAGAATAAAGACTGGTGATAGAGCTTCTGCAATTCCAAAAGCTTACCCTTCTTTTCCATTTCTTTCAAAGCAGACCCCACACCATAATAACCAGTCACGTTCTGCTTCAATTGGCTCCAGGAACCGGCAAAAGGAATGGCCCGTAAATCTTTTAATGATAAGCCGGATGCAGCTCCTCTTTTCGCAGGGCGGCTCCCGATATTAGTCTCGCTGTAAAAGCGCAGGGGACTAACCTGCAATAAATAATCGGCCAGGTAAGGATGATCTTTTAAGGTCTTATAAGAAAGGTAGCTTACTTCAGATAATTCATGGAGGAGCTCTTCCTGTTTTTCCGTGAGGGTAAATTCCTTATGCGAAAAAAGATCGTTGGAAATACCGGCGTTTAATAATTGCTCAATATTGAACTGAGCAGCATCAATAGTGCCGAAATTAGAACTGACGGTCTGCCCCTGTATGGTCAGCTGAATCTCTTTATTGGAAATATTATGCCCCATTGACGCATAGAATTTATGGGTCTTTCCTCCACCTCTTGATGGCGGGCCACCGCGGCCATCAAAGAAGATCACATCCATGCCATATTCCCGGGAAATATGGGTCAGCTCTTCCTTGGCTTTATAAATACTCCAGTTGGCCATCAGGTAGCCACCATCTTTGGTGCCGTCGGAAAAACCTAACATGATCGTTTGCCGCTTATTTCTCCGCTGCAGGTGCTCCCGGTAAGCCGGGTTGGTATATAATGTTCGCATAACACCGGCTGCATGTTGCAGGTCATCTACGGTTTCAAACAACGGAACAATATCAATATTCATTTCTTCCTTCTTCCATCCGCCCAGCAGGAACAGCCCAAAAACTTCCATTGCATTCAGTGCACTGTTGCACTGGCTGATGATATAGCGGTTGCAGCCCTCCGGACCATTGTATTCCTGAATGGTTTTGATCACTGCAACGGATCGCAGGGTGTCCTTGTGTACTGGGTCTTCCAATTCCTCCGGGTTCACTACCTGGGTAATTGAAGAAAGATGATTGATCTTTTCTTCATCCGAAAGACTTGCATAGTTAACCGGCAGCCCCAATTGTTTTGACGCAACCAGTTCCAATACCTTTCCATGCACCGTACTTTCCTGTCGGATATCAAGACTCGTAAAATGCAGACCAAATATCTCGATCTTATTGATCAGGTTATTCACCAAATGCAGGAACAATCCATTGTGCTGGTGGATAATGATATCTTTTATTTGTAACAGGGGTTTCAATATCTCTTCCTTGCCCAGGTTCGTTTTGAAACCCGGTATGAAAAGATTATTGTAGAGTTTGCTCTCCAGGTCCTGCAGCAGCACATCCACTCCTTCAAAGGTCAATCTTCTTCGCAGCCTTCTTACATCGAGGTAATAACATTTAATAATGCCGCCGCGCAATGCATTGGCCACTTGTAAAGTGATCTCACTTGTTACAAAAGGATTCCCGTCGCGGTCACCCCCCGGCCAGAAACCCATCCGGATCACCGGGTTATTCTTATCCACTGCATCGGGGAAATGATTCTTTAAGGTTGAAATAATTCTGCCCGCCGCCTGGTAAAAAACATTTTCGAGGTACCAGATCAGGCTCACGGCCTCATCGTAAGGAGTAGGTTTTTTCTTTTTAAAGAAAGGCGTTTTCCCCAGCTGCTGTAAATAGGTATTGATCAAACCGGCATTGTTCTCGGATAAGGCTCTTGACAGGTCATTGATGATACCGAGCACTGATCCCGGGTAAAATTGTGTAGGGTGTGCCGTTAACACTAAGCGGATTCCAAAATCTTTTAATTTTTCTGCCAGGGCTTCTTCTTTATTTTCCTCGATGATCTCTGATTCAAGATGTTTGAGTGTTCCTACACCATTCAGGTCATTCACACTCCGAAAAGCCGCATCTTCGAGTGCATCAAACAAAACTACCTGCCGTTCTACATACTGCACAAAGCGGAAGAGCAGGTCATTCCTTTCATTCTCTTTGCCGTAGGTTGTATGCTTATTGAAAAAATCCTCTATGATCTCCACCGGGCTCAGTTTCTTCTTATACCCTTCCTCGCAATTATTGGAAAGGAGGGACAACAGGATACCTGTCTTTTCGATCCGGTGAAAAGGTAATGATGTGAAAAGGCTGTTGTATAACTGGAATTTTATTCCTACCTCGTTCCTGAATTGCTGCAAAGCCCTGTTGGACAATTGATCCATTTTATTGATTTATACAATTGATTAAAGTACAGCAAGCAGCTAGTGAAAATAATCAATTTTATCAATAAAATCAGATAGCCTGATGATTGAATGGTTGTAATACCATTTCACTGACAACAGCACTGGCAGGCTGCTGGCAAAGGAACCAGATAGCTTTGGCGGCTTCTTCTGCCTGTATCATTTTTTCCCGTTGTACCCGCAGATCGATCGTATCCCAGAAAGGAGAATCAACACCTCCCATGAATATATTTGTGATACGAATCTCCGTTCGTTTTACTTCTTCCCGGATACTTTGCATCATACCGAGCAAACCGTATTTGCTGGCACTATAAGCAGCAGCTCCGGCCATCGGAACCTTTCCCAAAACACCGGGAATATTAATGATCAAGCCCTTTTTGGCTTCCTTCATGGCGGGTAAAAAGGTCTTAACCAACAGGAAGGGTCCATATAAATTATAGTTCAATGTGCGGAGGAATTCCAACTCAGAAAGGGTTTCAACCGGTTTTATAATTCCTATTCCAGCCGCATTTATCAATATATCAATGGTTGGATAGACATTGAAATAGGCTTCCTTCAATGCCATCACTTCTTCTGGCTTTGATATATCCAGCAAAAAGGTCTTGTCTCCTTCAACCCCCGCATCCCGCGCAACTGCTGCCAGTTTTTCGGGATTGCGGCCAGCCAGGAAAATGTTGGCACCACTACCCGCCAGCAATTTAGCCGTAACGGATCCAATACCACCCGTAGCACCGATGATGAGAATATGTTTTCCTTTTACAGTTTCCATAATTAGTCTTTATTATCTAACAAAAAACTAAACAGTTTGTTGATAGACTACCCTAAAATGATAGCGGCTACCATTTTGTTTACAACCGAACTACTTTTCTGGCAAATCCCCTTCCCGTTATGCTGGTAATGAGGTTTAATAAAATGTTGGCTTAAAAAAGAAAAACCCAGCCAGGAAAGGCGTTATTTTTTAAAAAGTCCTGATCAATGAAAAAGAAAAAGCCTGTACACCATGTTTAAAAAATTAATCGGGCAGTTCAGACCTGCATCATTTGTCACCGCCCTTTTAGCTGCCGGAAGAAATGGGAAATGCTTTGTGAGGAAGTAATACCATTGATATTAAAACGACCCTGTCGCCCTAAGGAGTTTACCATCATTAAATCGAAGGGAACTGTACTTTATAAGTATATAGGATTAGGTAGAATATACGCAAAGTGCTTTTAGATATTTGTAAGGATGTGGTATTTG
>JAWXCO010000030.1:0-62507 GCA_034408705.1 Bacteroidota bacterium | reverse complement strand
TCTTTGTTCTTCCTTACCGTTGTACTTGTATTTGTTTTCAGGTGTACCGAAGTTTAATGCTTTGCTTGAGATGCCACTCATGGTGAGTCCGAACGGATAGTAACGAATTCAGCTAAAACCCGTACCTGGCTTTCATTTCAAATAGCATTTATCAGGATAAATATAGCACTAAATGCTGAATTTAGCCGGTTACAGCTACAGTTTTAATCAACTTTTTATAATTTAATATCTTCACCCTGTAACAGTTTTATATGGGCATTTCTCACTTTTGCATTCAGATAATCCTGAACAATGACAACATACCGGTAAAACTCTTTACTACCGGGGGCATGTCCGGAAATACGTCTTACCGAGTTTTCATCAACTCCCATTAACAGAAGTGTGGTAATAGCTGTCCTTCGCATTGTATGGGCAGTGATATGGTCATAAAATCTATACGTTTCATTCCTTTTAGTTTTTATTTCAACCGGTTCCCCTCGTCTATGCCTGATTTTCGGAAGGCTGTAATTCCATCCTGCCTTTTTAATCAACGTTTTTATATGAAGGTTCAAATTACTGTCTGAAAGCCTCGGTAGTACATAACGGCCTGCTTCCCTTTTATATTTGTCTATTATATTTATAGCATACTCTGGTAAAGGAATATTTACTTCTGCTCCTGTTTTTTGTGTATGCAAAATAATATTCGTTCCCTCCGGGGCATACTGGATATTTATTTTCTTTAAAGCCATCAGGTCTTTATAGCGGAGTGCTACCGTACAGCCGAACACAAAAATATCTTTGGTTCTTTGTAATGACTTCGGCAGCGATTCTTCAAAAGCTTTATCAATAATAAGGAATCGCAGTTGGGCAGGCGATAAAATGGCCGGAGTAAAGTGCTCGGTAGGCACCCTGAATCTTTTATGAAAATCTCCAACTGGGAATGCCTTTTCTATTGACAGATAATGGAAAAGAACCTTGATAACTTTAAATACAGAACCAGTGTACTGGTCATAATAATTTTTGTCTTTGTACAGAAATGAGGAGAAACGTTTAAAGAATCTTGACCAGTAATTTTTTTCTTTCTGAATAGCCCTTAGCGAACTCCGATGCAGCAGTTGAATGCGTAAAGGTTCCTGGTCTTTCCCGAACTCTTCAAGTATTGAATAAGTATGCCGGTATTGTTCAATAGTGCCGGATCTTATCTTCTTGCCCGACGGCATCAGCCTCCTCCCTGTAGAGGAAGCAATAATAAACTTCTGAAATTCAGGGAGCAACAGTAATTGCCTGGTATCCTTTTTCATAGTAAATAGTTTTTCTAAAGGTATCCTGCAACCGTATTAGTATAAATTAGCTATTCCCACCTTTTGCCTTTGCGTGAAGCGTAAGTGTAAGTGCAAATACAAGAAGTACTATGCAAAAAACAATCAGTCGATTGTCATACGGGCCTGTGTTCTGGAAGTTGAAGGGCTGCCGGATTGAAGTGTAAAGCCCGAAATTTCTCCCACCTTTTGTGGGAGGAATGAGGATTTTGAAGCGGACAGCCGGAACTACAGCTAGGTTTCTTATCGCACGAGTCTCTCCTCAGGAACGCTTTTCCACCGATATCTCACTTACAATTATAACAGGTTATTGAAAAGTTAGTGGCAGACTCTCAACGATTCTTTATTTGGCTAACAAGCTCTTAAACCATCGGCTGCAGCAATCTCCAAATTATACCAAGGGGGCTTTTCAGAATCTATCACCTACGTCAATGAAGCCCGAGGGTGTTTCTTATTGGAAAATGATGCGGGAATTTTTCAAAACGCATCCTGATACGGTACCACCGCCACCATTACCTTTTATAAAAACAGATATTAGGAATTTAAATAGCACCGAACCAGTCATCGTATGGTTTGGACATTCTTCTTATCTCCTCCGCATAGCGAATAAAAACTTCCTGATCGATCCTGTATTCAGTGGCAATGCACCCCCTTTATCCTTTATGGTAAAAGCCTTCCCGGGCAGCAATGAATACAAGGCAGAGGACATGCCGGATACCGACTACCTCATTCTCACCCATGACCATTATGATCATCTTGATTTTAAAACCATCCGGAAATTGAAAAGCAGGGTGCGCAAAATATATTGCTCATTGGGTATCGGCGCTCATTTGAAATATTGGGGAGTGGATGAAAACAAGATCACTGAAATGGATTGGTGGCAATCAGCACAACTGAAAGAACTGATAGTGCTGACAGCTGCACCAGCCCGGCACTTTTCCGGCAGAGGCATTAAGCGGGGTCAAAGTCTTTGATCTTCCTTTATTTTAAAAACAGCTTCACATAATATATATATGGGCGGCGATTCGGGCTATGACGATCATTTTGCGTTAATAGGAGAAAAATATGGACCTTTTGATCTGGCTATTTTGGAATCCGGTCAGTATAATACTATGTGGCCATTGATCCATACGATGCCCGAAGAAATGGCACAGGCTGCTCTTTACCTAAAGGCAAAAGTGATATTACCTGTTCACTGGGGAAAGTTCCGGTTAGGTATGCATCCCTGGAATGAACCTATCAAACGGGTATTGGCTAAAGCAGAGGAGGTAAATAAGATAGAAGGCACAGGGCACAAAGTACAGGTAGTAACACCGAAAATCGGTGAGCTTCTTTCTCTTTCGGCTCCTTATGCCAGCACCCATTGGTGGGAAATTTAACCCAATCTATCAACCAATTTATTTTTGTAGTCAAAATTTTTACTGTAAATCAAGCTGTTGTGAAGGAGGTATAAAAATTACTTCCTCCGATTCTAGGTTTGAAATCTTCCCCGCCTTAACTTCGCACTCCCAATTAAAAAAGGGAACAGTTTGAGGGATAGCTCAGCTGTTTATTATTTAACTGCCGGACAAACAGGCGAAATGCTTGCAGAAAAAGGCAAAAAGCGTTTTTTCAAATGAGTAAATTACATTTTACAACCAAACATGCGAACGAGGCTACCGTACAACGTACCTGGTATGTTGTTGATGGTACTAATCAAACCGTTGGACGTATGTGTGCCCGTATTGCTGCGATATTGCGCGGTAAGAACAAGGCATACTATACTCCTCACGTTGACACCGGTGACTATATCATTGTCACCAATTGCGAAAAAGTAGTATTGACCGGTAACAAACTGGACCAGAAAATTTATGACCACTTCACCGGTTATCCCGGCGGTCGTAAAGAAGAAGTAGCCAGGAACCTGATCAGCCGCCGCCCTGAAGTGGTGATTGAAAGAGCCGTAAAAGGAATGTTGCCAAAGAATCGTCTGGGCCGCAAGATGTACAAAAAGCTATTTGTATATGTTGGTACCAATCATCCGCATACTGCACAACAACCTAAAGAATTAAAATTTTAACCCTTCGTTAAACTGAAGGAGACAAAAAACAAAAATTATCATTCCTAATAATTAATAAATGGAAAAGCAAAAAAACGGAATTGGTCGTCGTAAAGCCGCTGTGACAAGGGTGTTCGTCTCCAAAGGAGAGGGCAGCATCACCGTCAACGATAAAGACTACAAAATTTATTTTCCACTGGTGTATTTACAAAACCAGGTAGAGCGTCCGCTGAAAACAGTAGATGTAGCCAATAAGTTTGATATTAAGATCAACGCTACCGGTGGTGGTGTGAAAGGACAGGCTGAAGCAGCGATGCTGGGTATTGCCCGCGTATTGCTGGAGATCAATCCTGAGTTTCGCCCGGCGCTGAAAGCAGCTGGTTTGCTGAAAAGAGATCCGAGATCGGTTGAGCGTAAGAAATTTGGTCATAAGAAAGCCAGAAGAAGCTACCAGTTCTCTAAACGTTAAGGAAAGCGACGAGCTATTAGTTATGAGCTACGAGTTAAAGCCTCGTAACTCGCAACTCAAAACTCATAACTGATTATTCAAAATAATTATAACAATAAAGCAAATGGAAAATAATACTTCATTACAACAGCAACTTCTGGAAGCGGGTGTTCATTTCGGTCACCTGAAAAAGAAGTGGAACCCCAAGATGTTACCTTACATCTTTGCTGAAAAGAAAGGTATTCATATCATTGATCTCAACAAGACCGTAGAGTGCCTGCAGGAAACTGCAGCTGCTATGAAGCAGATCGCCCGCAGCGGAAAGAAGATCTTGTTTGTAGGTACCAAGAAGCAGGCAAAAGATATCGTTAACGAATCTGCCCGGAAAGTAAACATGCCCTTCGTTACAGAACGTTGGTTGGGTGGTATGCTGACCAATTTCAATACGGTTCGTAAGAGCGTAAAGAAAATGCAAAGCATTGAAAAAATGCTGGGTGATGGTTCTTTTGACAGCGTGACAAAAAAAGAACGCCTGACACTGAGCCGCGATAAAGAAAAAATGGAAAAAGTATTAGGTGGTATCGCTCAACTGGGTCGTGTACCTGCTGCTTTGTTCATTATTGATATCGGGCATGAGCATATTGCGTTGGCCGAAGCAAAACGTTTGGGCATCCAGACCTTTGGTGTTGTGGATACCAACTGTGATCCTAACAAAGTTGATTTTGCTATTCCTGCCAATGATGATGCTACTAAATCTATTGCGATCGTTGTGAACTATATCATTGCTGCTATTGCTGAAGGTCTTGCAGAAAGACAAGCTGCAAAAGATGACGATGTAGAAGATACCGTTAGTGATGAAGCAGATAAGAGAGCCGCAAGATTAGAAGCAGAAGCACAGGCTGAAGGTGGCCGCGGTGGTCGTGGTCGTGGTGCCGGCGCAGGTCCGGGTGCTGGTGGCGGACAAAGACGCCGTACTACTGGTGGACCCGGTGGTGGCAACAGGGGACCGGGTGGTGCGAGGAGATAAGCTGAGCAAGGACAAAAGTCCGAAGACAGGTTTTTCATTCCGAGCAAACTAATTATTTAATGTTATGATGCCGATAGATTTTTTCAGACTTCCGGCATCATACCTCAAATTTTAATTTATGAGCACAGCAACAATAAGTGCAGCAGATATCAATAAACTCCGCCAGGCTACTGGTGCGGGTATGATGGATTGCCGTAAGGCATTGACAGAGACCAATGGTGATTTTGAAGCAGCCATCGACTGGTTGCGCAAGCAAGGCCAGAAGGTAGCAGCAAAGAGAAGTGACCGTGAAGCAAAAGAAGGAGTAGTTATTGCACAGACAACAGCGGACAACAAAACCGGTATCGTGGTATGTGTAAGCTGCGAAACTGATTTCGTTTCCAAGAATACTGATTTCATTGCGATGGTACAGGGTATTGCTGATGCAGCGATCACCGGTAATGTGAAAACAGTAGAAGAGCTGAATGAAACATTGGTTGGCGGTGCTAAAGTAGCTGACCTGATCAATGATAAGCTGGCTTCTATCGGTGAGAAAATCGGTATTACTAAATATATTCGGGTAGAAGCTCCTTATGTTGCTTCTTATATTCATGGTGCTTACCGTATCGGCGTGCTGGTAGGTTTAGATAAAGCAAATACTGAAGTAGGTAAAGACCTGGCGATGCAGATCGCAGCACTGAACCCGGTAGCAGTAGATGCTGCGAGTGTGCCTGCTGAAGTGGTAGCAAGGGAAAAAGCCATCATTATAGATGTAATGAAGGAAGATCCCAAAATGGCTGGCAAACCGGAAGAAATGCTGACAAAGATTGCCGAAGGTAAAATGGGAGCTTTCTTTAAAGAGCAGACCTTAACTGCCCAGGCTTTTGTAAAAGATACAGCTAAAACTGTTGCCGATTACCTGAAAGAAAGTGATGATGTGAAAGTGACCGAGTTTAAGAGAGTGGCGTTAGGATAACAATAATTATATAAGATAGTATAGGGAATCTTCGGGTTCCCTTTTTTTTACTGATTCAGTCCCTTTTACCGCTATGCCGGAAGTCTTTTGAACTTGCTGATGTTTGGAATAATTTTGACAGGTGAATTAAATCCGTTTATAAGCCTTAATATTGTGCATTCAAAACACAAAAATGTTTTTAAAGATTGTTTCTTCCAGAATAAAGTCATGGCTAAAAGGAAAAATAAAAGCGGTAGTTGATCAACACGATCTACCTCTCGCATCGGTAAAATACATTCCCTGTAAACAGGATGCTACTTCTTATAAATTATCAAAACCAGACAAAGGGGAAGCAGCGTTGTGTGAATCAGGGTTGGCAATTCCTCCGCCGGCCTTTATGGAAGGGTTGAGCAACTCGGCAGAAGAATATCTTTCCATTGGAAAAGAACACACCGCTACCATGCTAAGAGCTATTGAGGATTCAGGTTATTCCTTTTCACAAGGTTAGCGAATACTGGATATGGGCTGCGGCGCAGGCCGTATGTTGAGGCATTTACACCATTTGTCTCAGCTTTGTGAAATTTGGGGAACTGATATTAATAGCCCACAGGTTACCTGGGCAAAAAAATACCTGAGCCCTCCTTTTCATTTAGCTACAACTACAACTATTCCCCACTTACCATTTGAAGACCGCTATTTTAATTTTATCTATTGTGGATCGGTATTTACGCATATCGAAGACCTGGCAGAAGCCTGGTTATGTGAATTGAAAAGAGTTTTGTCTCCCGGTGGAAGGCTTTACATCACGATTCATGATAATTATACAATCGAATTGCTTCAATCAAAATATAAGGATCATTGGTTTGCCAAACAATTGAGTCGGGATATTTTTTTTAACGAATCGAAGGAGGATTTTGAAGTATTGGTTTTAGGAAGGGATGCCTTGTCAAACGTATTTTATAACCGGGAATACTTCACACGTCTGATGCAAGCAACAGGGTTTAAGATATTTTCTATTACTCAGGAAGCATATGCTTATCAAACGGCAGTTTTAGTTGAAAAAACTTGACCATACTTTATATTTATATATTGTTAACTAGCTAGTTTTGGGGCGTCCATTAATAATTGTATTTCTGTATGGAAAATTATAGTGATTATTTCGAGGCTAATAAAGCTCTTTGGAACCAGCGCACCGCTATTCATGTGGATTCCTCCTTTTACAACCTGGCTGGTTTTAAGGCCGGCGAAACAGTCTTAACACCCATTGAATTGAATGAGCTTGGAGAAGTAAAAGGAAAGAAGATGCTTCATCTCCAATGCCATTTTGGAATAGATACACTTAACTGGGCAAGGTTGGGTGCAGATATAACCGGCATTGATTTGTCTGATGAAGCTATTAAAGAAGCAAGACAACTGAATGATGACCCTTTGATAAACTCAGGAGGGTTGAAAGCAAAATTCATTTGCTGTAATCTCTATGACCTTAAAGAACATCTCGATGAAAAATTCGATATCGTTTTTACTTCTTACGGCACCATCGGCTGGCTACCCGAACTTGATAAATGGGCTGGGTTGATTGCTCATTACCTGGAACCCGGCGGTACATTTTACATGGCCGATTTTCATCCGGTGGTCTGGATGTTTGATGATGAATTTACCCATATTAAATATTATTACGATAACCGGGAGCTGATTGTAATGGAGAATAAGCCTACCTATACCGGGGATGAAAAAGCGATTGAAGGAAAAGAATACAGCTGGAACCATAGTATCAGTGAACTACTCAATGCCCTGATAAAAGCAGGGTTAAAAATCGAATTCTTTAATGAGCATAATTTTTCACCTTATCCCAATTTCACCAATTCCGTGGAAGTGGAAAAGGGTAAATGGCAGATAAAGGGAATGGAGGGAAAACTGCCGATCGTGTACAGTATAAGGGCCATTAAGCCCTGAGCTGCTACCAGCCAATAGCTGCCTCAAACTGGCAAAAAACAGAAACTACAAAGCACAAACTATAAACTTCCCCTTATCTTCGCCCCGAAAAACAGCTCCGATGTTACCTAAGTACAAACGAATCCTTCTCAAACTTTCCGGCGAAGCATTAATGGGTGATAAAAGTTTTGGTTTTGACACCGATGTCATTGCCATGTATGCCCAGGATATTAAATTAATTACCGAATTGGGGGTACAGGTGGCTGTCGTAATTGGCGGCGGTAATATCTACCGGGGAATGAATGAAGCAGACACGGGTATTGAAAGGGCCCACGGGGACTATATGGGGATGCTGGCCACCGTTATTAACGGAATGGCCGTACAGGCCGGCCTGGAAAAAGTAGGCGTGTATACCCGTTTGCAAAGCGCTATTAAAATGGAACAGATCGCCGAGCCTTATATCCGGCGCAGAGCCATCCGCCACCTCGAAAAGGGCAGGGTGGTGATATTTGGAGCCGGTACCGGCAATCCTTATTTTACTACTGACACGGCCGGATCCCTCCGCGCCATTGAAATAAATGCTGATGTCATTTTAAAGGGAACCCGGGTAGACGGTATCTACACAGCCGATCCTGAAAAGGACCCAACCGCTACCAAGTACAATGTCATTACTTACCAGGAATGTCTTTCACAGAACCTGAAGATCATGGATATGACAGCCTTTACCCTTTGCCAGGAGAATAACCTGCCAATCATTGTTTTCGATATGAACAAAACGGGTAATCTTCGCCGGGTAGTTACAGGTGAAAAGGTCGGAACGCTGGTAAGAGGATAACACCATTCCCGTTTTATTTGCCCCAATAGTACATTTACTATTTGACAGTACCGTACAGCGGCTATCTTGCAGCCTCCTGATATCCCCGCTTGTGAAAAACTATTAATAACAATTTCCTTTCTTTTTAATAGTTTACAAACTGACGTTACTGCTATGGCCAGTCTTTCCCTGACTATTGTTGAGATCATTGTGCTGATGCTGGGAGCTATCACCCTGGGTATCACCCTTCACTTTTTTATGGTCAGCCGGCGTAGTATGCGTTCTTCGCCGATGGAAACAGAGAAGGTTGCTAAAAGCCTCGAAGAATGGAAACTTCGTTATTTCAATGACACAGAAATAAGGGATAAAGAACTGACCAGTTTACGGAAAAGGCTGGAAGATGCGGAAGAGAACAGTACGATTGATTCTATCGAAGCTGATGAGATGCGAAAGCTGAACAAACAACTGAAATCCCAACTGGAAGCAGTACAAAAAACATCACCGGCTGCTGAAGGGGCAAAGCCTGATTATGTTCAACAACTAAGAGAGGCCCAAAGCAGTTTGATGGCGCATAACGAAAAAATCAACCTGTTACTCGGACAAATTGATATTGTAAAAGAAACAGAAGAAAAGCAACAGGAGATCTTAAAAGTAAATGAAGAACTGTCAGGGCAGGTAGAAGATCTCAAATTCATGCTGTCGCAAAAGGAAAAAGAGATCAATAATACCCGCCAGAAAGAGCAGCTGACCACCGAGATGTCATCCATGATCGACAGCGCCTATAACGAATTCAATGTGTTGCAGGATAAAATTCACAAACTAGAAAGTCAGGTGAATGCTTCACGCCGTACGAACCTGGAATACGAAGACCTGAAAGAGAACTATTACAGGGTCTCCCAGGATTTTGAAGAACAAAAAAGAAAATACCAGGCAGCGGTGACGGAGAATAACCAATTGCTGGAAGAGTTGACCGAAACAGAAGACAAATTAAAAGAAGCCAATTTCCAACGGCAGCAATTGCAGAAAAAAGTGGCTTACCTCGAGGAACTGAACAATGATATGCTGGTTGTTGCCGATGCAAATAAAAAACTGGAAGGCCAATTAAAGCGGATCGGGGAATTGGAAAGTATGTTGAATGTGGTAGCAGAGGAAAGAGATGAGCTGGCAAGAAAACAATTTAATATGTAGCAACAATTAACCGATAGTGAGCCCGGTATCTTTCTGATACCGGGCTTTTTGCTGTTTATCCTGCTGCAGAAGCTATTAACTTTACACTTCAAACAAGTATTATGACAGGAACCATTGCAGCTATCCGGAAGAATTATTCGCAAAAAAGTTTATCAGAAATAGATTCGGCAGCCGATCCGATCCGGCAATTCTCCAACTGGTGGGATGAAGTAGTGGCATCTGAAATTGATGAAGTCAATGCAATGACACTGGCGACTGCCTCCCTGGATGGAATGCCAGCAGCAAGAATTGTATTACTGAAGGGATTTAGTGTGGAAGGATTTAGCTTTTTTACCAACTACAATAGTTTCAAGGGGCAACAGTTGGCGGAAAACCCCAAAGCCTGTCTTGTTTTTTTCTGGAAAGAATTGGAAAGGCAGGTTCGTATTACCGGGCTGATCGAAAAATTACCGGCTGCAGCAAGCGATTCCTACTTCCTGTCAAGACCCGCAGGCAGCCAGATCGGTGCTATTGCATCCCCGCAAAGCCAGGTTATTGAAAACCGGGAATGGCTGGATGAGCAGTACAATAAACTGGAAAAAGAATCAGGAATGCAACAACTCCAGCGACCTGCGCATTGGGGAGGTTATATAGTAAAACCTGTTATTATTGAATTTTGGCAGGGCCGTCCCAGCCGGCTGCATGACCGGCTGCAATATACACTGGACGATAATGGTAACTGGAAAATGGAACGCCTGGCACCTTAAAACAACAGTTAAAAAATAACAGCCACCTTTCGGCATAACGGATCATCATTTCAATGAAACAACATCCTGCTATTATCTTTTAACTGGTAGTACTGTACCTGCAGCTTCCAACTAACAGGTTTGCAAAAGAATTAACTAAGCGCTTTTCTTGGCAGCTTTTTTCTTGGCTGCAGTTGCTTTTTGAGCCGGGCTTTCTGTAACCGGTCTGCTTTTACCAAAAGAACCTTTGAAACGTTTGCCTTTGGCTGTTTTTTTATCTCCTCTTCCCATAATTGTTGATTTTAAATATTTAGTTGATGAAAATTACTGGTTAAAAAAAACTCCTCCCGCCTCAGGCAAGAAGGAGCTTTTGTAATTCGTTTCAGGGTGTAATTACATTTTACCGGCCAGTTCTTTACCAGCTTTAAATTTAGCCACTTTTCTTGCTTTGATCTTAATTACTTCACCTGTTTGCGGGTTACGGCCATTACGGGCAGCTCTTTTAGATACGGAAAAAGTACCAAATCCAACGAGGGTAACTTTACCACCACCTTTTAATGTTTTTGTTACGGCTTCTACAAAAGAATCCAGGGCAGCATTGGCTTCTGTTTTAGTAATGCCGGTATCTTCGGCAACCTTTGCGATTAATTCAGCTTTGTTCATGATGTCAATTTTATAATGTTTTTTAGTAGCGGCAACAAATTTATAAGCTTTTTCATTCCGGCAAAATATTTTTATTCCGGGTTCAACATTCATAATCGGCCCAAAACCGCATGGGACAAGGTTTTGAAAGAAACAAGAAAAAAATAAAATTTTTTAAAGCAACAGCATATTCCGCTGAAAGCCTTACGGGTATTGTGTTTCAGGGGAATGTCAGCAAATCCTTGCCAGTAGTGGGTTTGGCAATAATATACAACTGTTCAGCCAAAGAAGTGAATAAATTATTCTTTTGCACACTCAATGCACAACCTCCATTATCGAACGGAAAGCGATGAATTTATTACCCCACTTATCCATTGCCTTCGCTCTCATTTCGCCGGCAAATTGTTGAAGATACCGGTCATAAAGTAGTTTGTCTGCTGCATGATATTGTACAGCATAAGTGACACCTTCAGGATCATCCACTTCCAGTAAATGCAGCACCGTAGCATGGGTAAAACAACCAGTTGCAATAATAGCAGGAATATGTTCTGCCGTTAACCAATTTAGCCAGGCAGCCGCAACCGTATGCTCTACTTTGGTCGTTACATTATAAATAATCATGCAGCTTATAATTTAATGTCAAGGTATATCGGGCAATGATCGCTGTGCTTTACATCGGGATAGATCTCTGCATCTTTTAAATTCTTTTTTAGCGGCGTGGTAACGGTAATATAATCGATCCGCCAGCCTTTATTTTGTAAACGCACTGTAGGAAAGCGCTGGCTCCACCAGCTGTAGCGCTGTGGTTCGGGATGAAACTCCCGGAAAGTGTCCACCCAATTATTGGTGATGAGTGTTGTCATCCATTCTCTTTCTTCCGGTAAGAAACCGGATGATTTTTTATTTCCTTTTGGATCATGAATATCAATTTCATGGTGGGCAATATTATAATCACCGCAAAGGATCAGCTTTGGATATTTCTTTTTCAGGTTGTTCAAATAGCTGTTAAACTCGTTCAACCAGCCATACTTGAACGTTTGTCTTTCATCACCGCTGGTGCCGGAGGGAAAGTAAGCATTGATCAGCCGGACGTCTTTAAAATCTAACTGGATCACCCTTCCTTCATCGTCACTTACTTTATGACCAGTGCCGTATTGTACGTTGTCGGGTTTTATTTTGGTAAATACGGCTACACCGCTATAGCCTTTTTTCCGGGCACTGTACCAGTAGTGATGAAAGCCCAATGCTTCCAGTTCTTTTACATCCACATCACCCTGTGAGGCTTTTGTTTCCTGAATACAGATCACATCTGCCGGGTTGGTTTTTAACCAGTCAATAAATCCTTTTTTAATAGCAGCCCTGATGCCATTAACATTATAACTTATGATACGCATTGCATTATTGATTAAATTGGACAGCAATTTACATTATACTATGGAAGCAGCAACAACTTCAAAGACCGGTCCCATCATTTCATCCAAAGAGCAGGTGTACCTGGATGGGCCCAAAAGCCGGAGCTACGAATTAAAATTTGCCTGGCGGGTTTTCTGGCAATTTCTCAAAGGGTTCAGGAACCTGCATTTTATCGGGCCTTGTATAACGGTATTTGGTTCTGCAAGGTACAAGGACGATCACCCGTATTATATCAAAGCAAGGGAATTTGGGAAACGGATTGCTGAATCAGGGCTCACCACGATGACCGGTGGCGGCCCTGGTATTATGGAAGCCGCTAACCGGGGCGCTTTTGAGAACAACGGTAAGTCGATTGGCTGCAATATCCAATTGCCTTTTGAACAACATGCCAATCCTTATGTACAGAAATCGGTAACCTTCGAACATTTTTTTGTGCGTAAAGTGCTGCTGGTAAAATATTCCTATGCTTTTATTATTATGCCCGGAGGCTTTGGCACAATGGATGAATTTTTCGAGATACTCACCCTGATACAAACTAAATCGGTAACCAGTTTCCCGGTTGTATTATACGGCAAAGAATATTACCAGCCTTTGTTGGAAAATATAGAATGGATGGCAGCACAAGGCACAATTTCTAAAGAAGATATGAACCTGGTGTTGGTCACCGATAGTATTGACGAGGCTATGTTGCATATCACCAATTACATTAATACCAACTATAAAGTGAAACCCCGGAAACGTTTTTGGTGGTTGTTTGAAAAAAGGTGATATTATTGTAAAAATCTTTTCCATGAGCGGAGTTGATATATTGGGGTATGCAGCCGGTGCCATCACATCACTGACTTTTTTACCGCAGGTGCTTAAAACCTGGAAAGAAAAATCTGCCAAGGATGTTTCACTCCTGATGTTTATCATTGCAGCCATTAACGAGGTCATGTGGATCGCTTATGGAGCATTACTTGATAACTGGGTTATTATTTTGACCAATTCGATCGTTCTTGCCATGTCCTTAACGATGATCTATTTAAAATGGAGATATAATAAATAATGGCAGGTATCAATACTATCATCTTCGACCTGGGCGGTGTACTCGTTGACTGGAATCCCCAATATGTTTTCAATGAAACTTATTTCGACTCGATCGAAAAAAGAGATCATTTTCTTACGCATATCTGTTCTTTGGACTGGAACGAGGAGCAGGATGCGGGCCGGTCTATCGTAGTAGCTACCGAGGAGTTGATCAAAGAATTTCCTGACTGGGAAAGTTCTATCCGGGATTATTATGGCCGCTGGACGGATATGCTGAACGGTCCGATCTCCGGAACGGTGGATATTTTCCGCCAGTTGAAAGATTCCGGGAAATACAAACATTATGCATTAACAAACTGGCAGGCCGGGCTTTTTGATATTGCCCTGGTCCGCTATGATTTTTTGCAATGGTTTGATGGCAGAGTTGTTAGCGGGGAGGAAAAAATGCGAAAACCTGCTCCGGAGTTTTACCAGTTATTATTAAGCCGGTATAATGTAAAGGCTGACGAGGCCTTATTTATCGATGATAATTTTCGTAACATAAAAGCAGCAAAAGCACTTGGTATTAATAGTATTCATTTTCAGTCGGCAGAACAGTTGGCTGCTGCATTGCTTACGTATAATATAGCGGTAGAATCTTGATGCTTATTCCAGCACCGGCCTCAACCATCTCGTCATTTCTTCTTCACTCATGCCTTTGCGTTGAACATAATCTTTAAACTGGTCGGGTAGTATTTTACCAACACCAAAATACTGGCTTTGCGGATGACTGAAATACCAACCACAAACAGAAGAAGCCGGATACATAGCTAATGATTCAGTTAAAGTAATACCTGTATTTTCTTTTCCGCCCAATAGTTCAAATAATTTATATTTTTCCGTATGATCCGGGCAGGCAGGATAGCCGGGTGCAGGACGAATACCGACATAACTTTCTTTGATGAGGTCTTCATTACTCAGTGTTTCATCTTTTACATAACCCCAATATTCTGTTCTTGTTTTTTTATGCAGCAATTCGGCAAAAGCTTCTGCCAACCTATCTGCTAATGCCTGCAACATAATTTTATTATAATCATCCAATGCGGCTTCAAATTTTTTGATGTGTTTTTCTATTCCTTCAATAGTAACAGAAAAAGCACCGATATAGTCAGGAGCTGTTAGTCGTGAGTCAGGAGCCGGGCCCGGCTTAATAAAATCCGACAATGAGATATTAGGCTGACCCGCAACTTTCTTCATTTGCTGCCGCAATGATTCTAATTGTATGATTGAGTTGGGGCCTTGAACTTTAATGGTATCTGCCGCTGTTGCTGCTGCTTCCCAAAAGCCAATAACTCCTTTTGCAGTTAACCATTTTTCTGCAACTATTTTATCTAACAACGCATTGGCATCATGATATAGTTTGGTGGCTTCTACACCAACAACAGAATCAGTCAATATCTGTGGAAACTTACCATGCATTTCCCAGGCAATAAAGAAAGGCTGCCAGTCAATATATTCTCTTATCTCTGCTAAATCATGTGCTTCAAATATTTTTGTTCCTGTAAAAGTTGGAACAGGTGGTATGTAATTACTCCAGTCAATTACAAGTTTATTTTTTTGTGCTTCTGCAAATCCCAAATACTGTTTAACCGTTTTCTTATTGGCAAAATCTTCTGCCAGTCTTGTGTATTCTGCTGTAGTGGATTTGAGTAGTCCCGGTTTACTTTCTGCATTTAATAATGAACCCGCTACGGTTACACTTCTTGATGCATCGAGTACATGCAATACACCATTATCATATTGCGGGGCAATTTTTACTGCCGTGTGCATACGGGAGGTGGTAGCACCACCAATCAGCAATGGTTGTTTCATTCCTCTTCTTTTCATTTCGTGTGCCACATGCACCATCTCGTCGAGTGAAGGAGTAATCAATCCGCTTAAGCCAATGATATCAACTTTTTCCCTTTCCGCTGTATCCAGTATTTTATCAGTAGCAACCATTACCCCAAGGTCAATAATATCATAACCATTGCAACCAAGTACAACGCCGACAATATTTTTACCAATATCATGAACATCACCTTTTACAGTTGCCAGTAATATTTTTGCTGCACCCGCAGTCTCTTCATTGATTGTTCCGGCGGCGAGGTGAGCTTGTTTTCTATCTTCTTTTTCCTGTTCTATATATGGAGTAAGAACAGCCACAGATTTTTTCATCACCCTTGCACTTTTTACTACCTGCGGCAAAAACATTTTACCGGCACCGAATAAATCACCTACCACATTCATTCCATCCATCAACGGACCTTCAATAACATCCAATGGTTTTGGATATTTCTGTCTTGCTTCTTCCGTATCCGTATCAATATAATCGGTAATGCCATTTACTAATGAATGTTTTAACCGTTCTTCCACCGAAGTTTCCCGCCAACTTTCATCTTTTATATTTTCTTTTCCTTTGGCTTTTACGGTATCGGCAAAGGCAATCAGTTTTTCAGTAGCCTCATTATTATCATTATTGTGGTTTAGGATTACATCTTCGCACAATTTCTTTAACTGCGGCTCTATTTCATCGTACACCACTAACTGACCGGCATTTACAATCCCCATGTCCATTCCTTCTTTAATGGCATAGTAAAGAAATACACTGTTCATAGCTTCCCGTACATGGTCATTACCCCTAAATGCAAAGGAAAGGTTGCTGACACCACCGCTTATTTTTGTAAGTGGCATCAGCTCTTTTATTTCTTTGGTTGCTTCTATAAAATCAACTCCGTAGTTGTTATGTTCTTCCATGCCAGTAGCAATGGCAAAAATGTTGGGGTCAAAAATAATATCCTGCGGATCGAAACCAACTTGTTCCGTTAATATTTTATAGGCCCGGTGACAGATTTCTACTTTACGTTGTTTAGTATCAGCCTGTCCTTTTTCGTCAAAAGCCATTACAATTACTGATGCACCGTAGCTCTGACAGATAATTGCCTGCTCAATAAATTTTTCCACTCCTTCTTTCATGGAGATAGAATTCACAATACATTTTCCCTGCACACATTTCAACCCTGCTTCAATGATTTCAAACTTTGAAGAATCTACCATGATGGGAATCTTCGCAATGTCCGGTTCGCTTTGAACCAGGTTCAGGAATGTTGTCATGGCCAGCACACCATCCAGTAGTGCATCATCCATGTTTACATCCAGCACCTGTGCACCGTTCTCTACCTGTTGCCGGGCCACACTTAATGCTTCTTCGTATTTATTTTCCCTGACCAGGCGGGCAAATTTTTTAGAACCGGTAACATTGGTCCGTTCACCTACATTGACAAAATTGGTTTCCGGGCGTACGATCAGGGGTTCTAATCCGGATAACCTCAGGTAAGGCCTGATATGAATTGTTTCGCTCATAATAGTTTATGCTAATTCTTTTTCAAGAACAGGTAATTGTCTTGGCTTCATATTCTTTACAGCGTCAGCGATATGTTTGATATGATCGGGTGTAGTGCCGCAACAGCCGCCGACAATATTCACCCAGCCTTCTTTTGCCCAGTCTTCCAGGTAATGGCCGGTATCTTCCGGGTTCTCATCATATTCTCCCATGGCATTGGGTAAACCGGCATTGGGATAAGCCGATACATAGCAACTGGAAATTTGTGCCAGCTCTTCAATATGCGGCCGCATTTCTTTGGCGCCAAGTGCACAGTTCAAACCGATACTTAATGGTCTGGCATGCATGACAGAAGTATAAAATGCTTCGAGGGTTTGCCCGCTCAGTGTTCTGCCGGAAGCATCGGTAATAGTTCCGCTGATCATAATGGGTAAAGCTTCTTTCTTTGTATCCCTGAAATATTTCTTGATAGCGTAAATGGCACCTTTCGCATTGAGTGTGTCAAAGATGGTCTCTATCAATAAAATATCAACACCACCATCAACCAATCCTTTTACCTGTTCGTAATAAGCGGCTACTACTTCATCGAAAGTAACAGCCCGGAAACCGGGGTTGTTTACATCCGGAGAAAGCGATAATGTTTTATTGAGGGGACCAATGGCTCCTGCTACCCAAGCTTGTTTACCGGATTGCTGAATGGCGGACCGTGCACATTTGGCAGCAGCTACGTTCAACTCATAAGCAAGTGATTGCATATCATAATCAGCCATGGCAATCGTGGTACTGCTAAAAGTATTTGTTTCAATAATATCGGCGCCGGCTTCCAGGTATTCTTTATGTATCCCGGTGATGATCTGCGGCTGGGTAATATTGAGGAGGTCATTATTACCTTTTACATCTGATGGCCAATCCTTAAAACGTTCTCCCCGGTAATCAGCTTCGGACAGTTTATGCCGCTGTATCATGGTACCCATGGCGCCATCGATAATCAAAATACGTTCCTTCAAACAATCCTGAATTGTTTTCATCTGTTTATATTATTTTTTAGCCAGATGGAACCTTGCATGATTGAAGTAAACATTGCTCTGTATGCGTTAATGTTTACTTCAATCATGCCGGTTTCATACTACTATTGTTTGCGAACTATAAACGTTGGGAACCCGGTAATGGAGTTTCGTGACGTTTATTAGTTCTTGTTTAGAAAGGCCGAACAATAAACAAATCTGCCTGTGATAGGTTGCAAAGCTACGTGATATGTATATAATAAACAAGCCTTCGTTGAAGCTACAGGGGACTACCGGTTCGCTACATAACTTTCAACGGGTAAACGGTTTTGGAGGCTACGTGCCAGCGTCATCTCATCGGCATATTCCAACTCGCCGCCGAAGGCAATCCCCCGGGCAATAGTGGTAATACGGATTCCAAAAGGTTGTCCACCGGTTCCTGCGGAAAGTTTCTTCTGTATATAATAGATGGTGGTATCCCCTTGTATATTAGGGTTAAGGGCAAAAATGAGTTCTTCTGTTTTTTCCTTTTCAATCCGGTGGAGCAGCGTTTCAATATTCAATTGGTCGGGTCCGACTCCATCCAGCGGGGAAATGACACCATTCAGGATATGATAGGTGCCGTTATATTGCTGGGTACTTTCAATGGCAATCACATCCCGGATACTTTCTACCACGCAAATGACTTCCTGTTTTCTCATTGAGTTGGAGCAAATGGAACAGATATCACCATCGGCCACATTAAAACAACGGTGACAGAACTTTATTTCTGTTCGCATCCGGGCTATCACTTCGCTGAACTGACCGGCCACTTTACTGTCCTGTTTTAATAAATATAACACCAGCCGCAGAGCCGTTTTTTTACCGATACCCGGTAGTTTGGCAAACTCGTTGACAGCATTTTCAAGCAAAGAAGAAGAGAATTGCATAATTTAAAGGTACAAATCAATACTGGTTGAAAAGAAAAATTTCATATTTTAGAAGCAAAATGAGAAGAACTCTGCTGCTTTTGTTCGGCTTCGCTATATTTTGTAACAGTACCAATGCGCAAAAAAACTTTCTCACCGGCTACATTTTTACATCAGGCAAAGATACTTTGCGGGGAGAGATTGATTACAGAAACTGGGAGTATAATCCTTCAAGAATAACCTTCCGTTCTTCGGTAGGTGCAACCGAACAGGTTTTTACGAAATATGAACTTGAGGAGTTTGTAATCAATGGCCTTGACCGTTACATAAAAGCTGTGGTGCTGATGGATATGAATCCGGTGGCAATCAATGATCTTCCGTCCAATTCAATTGACTTAAGCCGGATGGATACAGTTTTGTTAAGACAACTTGTAAATGGTGACCGTTTGAATCTTTATGAGTTTGTGGATTTTAAATCTCATTATTTTATACATGCCCGAGACGGAAAAGTGGAAGAACTTATTTATAAACTATCAATAGATGGAGTAGGCCGAATGGTAGCAAACAATGGATTTCGCATTCAATTAAAACAGTTTTTAAATAATTCAGTTGCATCGAAAGATCAACTTAAACTCGAGGGATTAAAATATGAATCAGAACACCTGGCAAAATTTGTTAGCGCTTTAAATAATCCTAATAAAGTTTCAATTGCCCGTGATTTAAGAAAGTCTAAAAGCAGTACACAATTCTTTTCGGGAGGAGGGGCTTTAACCGGAAAACTTGGCTTTACAGGGCTGAATGAAGAGTTGAACTCACTTCGATTCAGCCGTACTGTTTCATTTCTTGTAAGCGGAGGTATAGATCTTTATGCAAGCCGGAATATGCAAAAACTGTTTCTGAGAACTGAATTGTCCGTTAGTGGCTTTACGGCCGATGGAAAAGGAACAAGTGGGACCAGTGGTAGCACCACATTAAGGAATATTGCATATACTATGCAGCAAATCAATATAACACCAGCGATTTCTGTAAATTATAGTTTTATGCAAGCAGGGACAACGAAATTATATACAGGGGTAGGGCTTGGATATAATATTAGCAGTTATCCGAAAAATAGCTATACCACAACAGATGTATTGACCGGTGCAGTTACAATAAAAAAAGATTTTCCTGAATTGAAGAAAAGCTGGACGACAGTGTTTGGACGGATTGGTGTTGTGATGGCGAAAAAAATAGAATTGGGACTGAGTACTCAATTAGCCGGTTCGTTTATTAATTAGGTAAACATTGCAGAAACAAGCAACCCCATTTTTTTTCACTTTTTTTATAAGTTTCATTAAGTGCAACAATTCTATAGCTGAATTTCAAATTCATTCTGCCAGTTGGGTTTTACCGTAATCTTTCTGTCTACCGGTTTTACCAGTTCGGGCTGTTTCTTTTTGCCAAAGAATTTCCCCGGGTCCCATACGACGTTTTGGTTATCATCATATAAAATACGGAGTTCATAGTCGCCAGGCAGGAAAAGTGTTTGTGAAAAACCAGCACTTGTTAGCGGAGCAGATTTAATAATAACTTCCCCAGTCATGATATACAGGACAGGATGCCTGGCCGTATCCAGGTTACGGAATTGTAATTGCAAGGAGCCATAATCAGCCTGTTTTTTTGTATTGAAAGTCAGGGTATCGGTTTTTAATAATTTTTTTCCGGCAGAGTCATCCGCAAAATCTTTGTCAAGTATAATATTGTAAGTGGTATTTTCTTTCCATTCATGTGTTAGTAATATTTTCTTTCCCGTAGTATCTTTTTGAAAGTAATATGCTCCGGCAGGTGTAAAAGTGGTATCTGTATAGAGCCTGATCTTTGTTGAATCGAATGAACGAAGCGGTTGCTCAAAGGTCATGATAAAATTACCGAGCAGGTCTTGCTGGTTACCCGAAAGGTTAGTTTGGTATTTTAAACGGTTATCTGTTGTTATTACTGCTCCTTTAGGCCGGTTAGCGCCGGGGTTGGCACCTGAAGAGCTGGTTTGTTGTGTGGTCTGTTTGCCTGCCCAGGCATATAAGGTAACAGGTTTTGTTTTTCCGTCGACCACTACAGCACTGTCCGCAAAAGCAAATAATTGTTTATCGCTAAAATAACGGCGGGTACCACCATCGTCTTTCAGGGCGTAGATATAAAAGGTTTTGGCCGGGAGGCTTTTAAAATTAAAGTTCCCGTTACGATCCAGTTTGGAGATATACCGGGGTTTTTCTTTGACAACAGCAGAATCATTGGCCAGGGTATGCAGGATAACGATCAAGGTTGTATCGATCTTTCCGGTTTCAGCCAGTATGACTTTGCCGGTAAGTTCCAATGAATCAATATACCGCCCTGTAGAGAACGTATAGGTAAATCCTTTTACGGGATTTCCTTCTGTAAAATCTTTGATCGCATTACCAAAGTCAAGTGAATAAGTGGTATTTGATTCAAGGCTGTCTTTTAAACGTACCGTTACCGTATTGAGTTTGTATTCAACGGCAGGGTTATTTCTCGGAGAAGGAGATACATTCAGGTTTTCCTGAATACCCTGTATATCTACAAACTCATCGAAGGTGAAAGTGATCTTGTTTCCGCTAAAATTCCGGGTGGAATCACCAGGCGTAGCTTTTAATAAAACCGGTGGAATGGTATCCCTGGGCCCACCCTGCGGCGGAATGATATTGGCGCAACCGGAGGAAAGAACGACAAATTTTGCAACCAGGATAATAGCCAGGAAAAAAAGTACAATTCTTTTCATCCGTTTATATTTGTTTTAAGCAGCCAGATGGGGCCTTTGATGATTAAAATAAACATTTCCCAGTGTGTTTAATGTTTAATTTAATCATGTCTGCTTCATTCGTTGTGTTTGGCTGGCTGCAAACTTAACCTGTTTCGGGGTATTGATTCTCACAGTTTTCCCAATAATCCCTTAAAACCAGGCAGCCTTCCGGCCCATTGTGCCGGGTTTATTCAGGGAACTCACTATCATCCTCAATTTCATGCAAGGCCACCGCCAGCTTATTGGTTTTTACAAAACTGCACCAATGACAATCTTCTTTACCGCAACCGGTATAAAATTCCCGGTTCTGGATCTTTTCCCAGGTGCTGGTTACTTGTTGCGTAACAGTGGTGATATCAGCCGGGGTGATAACGATCTTTTCTTTCCGGTAATTTTTCTTTTTATCCGGTTCTATAAAATCAAACTCTGTACTTACTACTTTCCAATCTTTCTGTTCGTAATTATCAACGAGGATTTTATAAAAAACAGCCTGCCGCCAATAATCACCGCCATTGGGCTCTTTCTCTGTAGGGCCTTTTGTTTTAGGAATAGCTTTATCAGGGTCGCCGGTTTTATAATCCACTACATTCACAGACTTGCCATCAAACTCCAGTTTATCCAATTTTCCTTTTAACGGTACATCTTTAATGACCACGTTCCGGATATTCCGTTCGATCGCTACAATTTTATTAAAGTTGTTGATATAGGCATCGTAATAATTACTCAATATTTCCCGGCCATATTCCATTCGCCTGTCAAATTGTTCTTTGGTAAAACTTTCCCGGTGGCGGACCATATACCATTCAAAGTCGGCAATGAAATCTTGTTTGGGAGTAAATTTGTCTTTCTTTTCATCCTGCATCTTGCGGAATAATTTCTCCAGTGCGTGGTGAACAGCAGAACCAAATTCAGTCGCCTCATTTTTAGCAGAAGGGATACGGATCAGATTTTTGAAATAAAATTCTAACGGACATTTCAGGTAGTTGTTCAACGCCGTTACATTCATCACAAACTTATCCAGAATATGGCTGATGAATTCTTCTTCTATTTTTTCTATCTCCAGTGCTTCGGCCTCGCCAAAATGCAGTGCCGCGAATTCAGATAATACTTCGGTGTCTATAACTATTTTTTCTACCGGCAGCGGGTGCTTGTCCTGAATCTCTGCGATGAACATGGAAGGTTCCAGTTCCTTGCCATCGTTTTTAAATTTGCTGTAAGAAATATAAAGATGTTGCTCAGCTCTTGTGAGGGCTACATAGAATAAACGTCTCAACTCTTCTTCATCAGCCCCTATCCGGTTTCCCCCGTCAGGGGAAGAGGTGGAAGAAAACATCGTATCCGGTAATTTATATCCGCCACCGGGTTTTCTTTTCTTTTCCCAGAAAGAAGAATTGCAACCGACCAGTAATACATACTCAAACTCCAATCCTTTCGAACCATGCGCTGTCATCAGGTTCACGCCTTTGTCGCTGCCGCTTACCTGTACAAAGGGCAGTTTGATAGCTTCTTTTTCCATTAACTCCAGCAGGTTGACAAAGCTCTGAAGGTTTAATAAGGAGTTGCGATGCGTCTCGTCTTTTACAAAATCAAAGAGGCCGGTCAGTATTTGTAATTGCCAGTGCTTATCCTGGCTTTGCATGATATGGCTTAATACGGCGGCTTCACGGATTATGTTTTCAAACAAATGTTGAAGGGTATTATTGGATACAGCCGCTACCAGCTTTTCAATGACAAGGCTGGCTTTTTTTAATCCCTCATGCAGGTTGCTGCTAAAAAGATCCCTTGCAGGAAGGTTTGCTTTTTCCGATAATAGCTGGCGGATGGAACTCTTATCTTCTTTATATCTTTTTTCCGCTACTTCCATTGTGAGTTTGGCGATCTCTACGGGTGGTATGCCAAACCAGTCGAAGTGCAGTATCTCAAACAACATTTCATCACCACTGTAAGGTATATCATGTTCTGAAGCGAGATATTTGAGGACGAGGATGATTTTTTGTCCCAACGGTAATTCCAGTATGTTCAAATGCCGCTTACTGTATACCGGTATGTTCAGCAGTTTAAAATATTGTGCGAGCTCTTCGCCGTACTTATTTTCCTTATAGATGATGCCGATTCTTCCCGGAGCAACCTGTTGTGCCACCAGGTCCTGTACCTGTTTGGCAATACCGATCATTTCCTGCCGCTGGGTATCATACTCACGGATAAGCGGTTTGTGGGTCAATTGATTGATCCGTTGATTCGAAGAAAGTAATTCTTTACTCAGTCCTTCAATTTTATTGACCAGTCGTTCATCATTCCGGTCGATCAGTGATTTGGAAATATCCAGTATGGGTTGGGTAGAACGATAATTGTTGGTTAATACTACTGTCAGCAGATCCTCTTTATAATTATTGGCGAAGTCCAGCATATTCTCTACGTTGGCTCCCTGGAAGCGATAGATACTCTGGTCGTCATCACCTACTACAAACACATTGGGTTTATCCCAATAGCTGATCAATAATTCCACCAGCCGGTTCTGGGTACCGCTGGTATCCTGGTATTCATCCACCAGGATATATTGATATCTTTCCTGGTAATTGGCGAGCAGGTTCTTATTCTCTTCAAAGGCTTTAATGACCCAGTTGATCATATCATCAAAATCGTAGCGGTTCTTTTTTCGCATTAATTGCTGGAAGCGATCAAATTCTCCCACGGCAGCCCGCAATTTTTCCATTCGCTCAGTGGCTTCTTCTATTTTATCCCGCTTCAGGTCTCCTGCATTAAACTCTCTGTATTTTCTTTTATAGATGAATTCATCCCGGGTCGGTAAGTCTGCGAGGTATTCATCGATCTTCTGGTTAATGAAGTCGGGAGTCCAGCCTTCCCTTTTCATATTGCTGAAAAGAGATTGCAGGTTATTGACTTCAAAATAGACATCACCCCGGTATCTTTTCAGGAGATGGTTTTTGGGAAATGCATCGACCAGTTCTTTAAAGTATTGAATTTTTTCCAGGTCAGAAACAGGATCGAGGGCTGTCTTTTCAAACAGCGATAAATTTTCCTGTATCACATCATTACAAAAAGCATGAAAGGTATAGATGTTTACTTTATAGGCATCGGGACCAATAAATTGTAATAAGCGTTTTCGCATGGACACTACGCCGGCATCAGTGTAAGTAAGACAAAGAATATTCCCGGGTTGTGTATCGGTATCGAGTAAAATTTTCCCGATACGGCTGGCAAGGATCTGCGTTTTACCAGTGCCGGGTCCGGCGATCACCATCACCGGTCCTTCAATCGTGTTTACGGCAAGTCTTTGTTTTTCGTTCAGCTTTTCGTATTCCTCCCGAAATTTCTTTTCTAACCGATCTTTGTTAAATGACATATTTGACCGAACTTTTGGTTTTAATAATAGTTATTCAAACGAAATTAAACCAATAATCTCCATGGCGGCACATTCCATCAAAACGGTTCAAAAACTCCCGGTTTCCCTTGAAAAAGCCTGGGATTTCTTTTCCAACCCGGCTAATCTCCAGTTACTCACCCCCGAGAGCATGGGCTTTACCGTGATATCAAAGCATCATGGAGATACGATGTATGCCGGGCAGATCATAGAGTATACAGTAAGACCTGTCTTCAATATCCCCTTGTACTGGATGACAGAGATCACCCAGGTAAAAGACAAAGAATATTTTATTGATGAACAACGGTTCGGTCCTTATTCATTGTGGCACCACCAACACCATTTCAAAGCCATACCGGGCGGTGTGGAGATGACAGACATTGTACATTATAAGAATCCTTTTTGGGTGATGGGTAAAATAGCCAATGCCTTATTTGTAAAAAAGAAACTGGACAGCATTTTTACCTACCGCTACAAGAAGGCAGAAGAACTATTTGGGGTGTGGGAGGCTGTTTGAAAACACTTTAGAAGTTTACTGATTATTTTATCCCGGCCCTTTTCTTAAGCTCTGCAATCGGAATTACCATCAATCTTCCAATCGGTTTATTATCCCGGTAAGTGATCAGCTTCATAAAAGAAGCATCTTTTGGAACCGTCAGCGGGTTGATGTATACCGGGTAAAAATTATCGGGAAAGGAATTGTCAAAACTATAATGGATGGATAAACCTTCTATCTCCGTATTTAATTTCACTACGATCGTGGCCGTATCTTTTTTGCTTACTTCAACAATAGGATCATATATACTGGGGGCATATTTCACTGCTGCCTTATTCAGTCTTTCAAAATGATGTTCCACCCTTGGCACAAAATCTTTCCAGTTTCTTTTTTCTCCACCGGATCCTGTGGATTTGGGACTCCAGAGTGCTTCGGCAATGGCAAAGCCACGGGGCCATGTCATGTATTGCGCATGTCGCATATTATACACCTGCTCGGTCCATAGATTTGCCTGTCCTCCTTTGATCAGTTTTGGATCAACACCTTCGGGCACGGGTTCAAACTGGTAAGTTTTACTCAACCGTAAGGTTGCATACACCGGTGGTTCCAATACGGCATCACCCTGCATATAATCTATATAAGCAAAATCGGTAGGGCTCATCACTACTTCATGTCCCTGTTTAGCTGCTTCGATACCACCTTTCATTCCCCGCCAGCTCATCACCGCCGCATTGGGTGCAAGCCCACCATCCAGGATCTCATCCCAGCCAATCATTTTTTTCCCTTTGCTGTTAATGATCTTTTCCACTCTTTTTACAAAATAGCTTTGTACTTCATCCAGGTCTTTCAGGGTTTCATTTTTCATCAGTGCTTTTATCTGTTCGCTTTTCTCCCAAAAATTTCGGGCTGTTTCATCACCGCCCATATGGATATATCCAAAGGGAAATAAGTCGGCCACTTCCGTAAAAACCTTATCCAAAAACTCATAGACTTTTTCATTGGCAGGGCAAACTGTATTGTCCAATATTCCATAGAAATGCTGGCCACCACCGGGCCATATCATGAATTGTTCGCCGGAATTGACCGAGTAGGTTCCGGGTGTGCAGGAAAGCTCCGGGTAAGCCGCTACCGCAGCCAAACTATGCCCCGGTACATCGATTTCGGGCAGGATATTTACAAAACGATCAGCAGCATATTTCACCAATTCTTTAATGTCTTCGTGGGTATAAAAGCCACCATAGGTTTTGGGTTCATCAGGTTCTGGTTTGGAAAAAGTTCCAAATTTTCCTGTCTTATCTACCCGCCAGGCACCTACTTCAGTTAGCCGGGGTAAACTTTTTATTTGTAATCGCCAGCCCTGGTCATCTGTTAAGTGTAATTGCAGCAGGTTGAATTTATATTTCACCATCTGGTCAATATAATCTTTCACTTGTGCTACAGTAAAAAAATGACGGGATACATCGAGCATTAAACCTCTCCACCCAAAGCGGGGGTGATCTTCAATGCTGACAAGCGGAACGAACCAGTCGGTCGGTGTTTTGCGAACCCGGTGCTCTTCTACTTCTTCAGGTAATAATTGTAATAAGGTTTGAACGCCGTAAAAAATACCTGCAGGCTCATTGGCTGTAATACTGATTCCTTTCGCCGTCACTATCAAACGGTAGCCTTCTTTAGGAATGGTTTTATCGTTTACCAGTGAAATGAATATTGATCCGGGCGTAGCAGTAACTCCCTGTTTCACTTTTACGTCATTGGCTGTATTCGCCAGAGTGAGAGCCAGATCATCGGCTATTTTTTTTACCTCCGTATTTTTAGGGATAATAATAAACAGGTAATAGGGTAATTTAAGAGAGCCCTTTACAACAGTTACAGAAGCGGGTTGGGGAATCAGCGTATTTTTCCAGGGGCCAGCAGCTCGTTGGGCTTGCGTGCTACAAAGTACAACCAGCAAACTGCCAAGAAGGGCTATTTTTTTCATACGCCAAATTAGTAAGAAAATGGCTTTTTGTAATGCATTGTGGGAATTCCCATTCCCCACTTCCCCAATCCCACTAGCTGCTCCCCGTTCCTACCCCGGCATTCTTGAAATATATTTTTCAATCTGTTTGATCTGATCAACGATCTGCGGCGTGGTTGGTTTTAAGGCTTTACATTTTCTGAAAAAATCTTTGGCCGCCCGGAACTCCCGTTTGTTCATCATAATACTGCACATCTGTAAATAAGCCGCAGCTTCATTTTCTTTGTCTGGTAATCCTTTGCGGATAGCACCGCGGATATAACTTTCGGCCTGTTTCAGGTCATTTTTCTGCATCATCAGCATACCCATCTGTAACATACTGGCGCCTTCCGCTTCTTTCATCGGCATACCCAGTTCCAGTCCTTTCTTCATGCTCTTTTCAGCACCATCAAAATCCTGTTTCATCATGGCAATATTGCCTTTCAGGGTATAATAGACCGAGCGGATGGGTTTATACAACAGGTTGGGAAATTTGATAGAAGCCAGTACTTTTTCAGCACCATCCATATCACCTTCTTCCATAAAGGTCTGTATCAACCTTAGCGGACCAAAGAAAAAATGTCCCAATATCAAAATAACACCTACGAGGTAAAGCGGGAAAGCCGGCCAGAAGCTGGCGGAGTAATTAATATACACACCCAGGGCTATCAGCACAGCACCAACCCAGAGACGATATTTTATAAGGAGATTGTAAAACTTCATTTCACTTTATTTAGGGGCGGCAAAGATAAGGTCTTGTAAGAAATATGCTTTTTTACTCTTTGGCGTCATTGATTTCAATCCAGTATCCGTCGGGATCCTTAAAATAGAGCTGTTTTACACCGTCCACACGGTTGGTTACTGCCTTTTTTTCACCTGCCCAATTTTCATAATCCACCTGGTGTTTTTCCAGCTGCCGGACAAAATCCTCCACCGAAGCAACGCTAAAACATAAATGGTTGTTTTTGAGGTGCTGTTGGACGGTCGACGCTCCCTGGATCAGGTGCAGGTGGCTTTTGGGCCCGACACTAAACCAGGTGTGTTTACCATCATGAAAAGGTTCAGGGATAGTATCAAGGCCGATAATATCCCGGTAAAAGCTTGTACTGGTATTCAGGTTCACTACATATAGAGCAATATGATTGAGTATAGCTTTTGGTCTGGATGGTTGAGCGGATGCTGTCATAGTTATCAGGGATAATAAAACGCAGATCGTGTATTTCTTCATATTAAAAATAATAGTGGAAAGATAACAACAATCTGCGTTTGTCAATAAGGAGATGAGGCATTCCTATAAGCCTTCCTTATCCCAAAAGGCAGGCGGTTCAATACTTAAAGAGCGGAGGTACACATAGCCTTGTCCGCGGTGATGTATTTCAACATTGATATAGTAAAAGATAAAGGAATTGCCGGCACCGGGCCATTGACCAAAGGCAGTATCTTTTTCCTCCCAGCGATGTTCAGGAATGTTGGGCCATAGGCGATTGATCGCATCGGTGGCTTTATCGCACAATTCCAACTGCTCTATTTTGGATGTTACTTTGGAGGCGTCGGCCCATTTTTCCCAGGTACCGGTAGCAACGATGCCTTGCATTCGGGTACAGCCATGCCTAAAAGCTCATATACCACGTCAGCAATGGACGCATACCGCCAACGGAATAGGTGAAGAGTTGGTCTTCCGGAAATGCTTCGATCGTTTTGTGGGTGAGGCTACGGTGGCTTTGCCAGTGTTTCAGCAGGGATTCGGGACTAATAATAACGACAGGGATTGTTGCTGTAGTCATATTGATTTTTTTTTAATGGTTTGAATTTGTTGACCATACAAAGTAAACCAGGGCTACTGACAACCCTATGTCAGTTTAAAATAAGGAGGGCAAAAAATATGCTGTAATGGGCGGTTTATCGGCAAATCGGCTTTTTTTTAAAGTAGAATCGGTTATTTTTGCCGCCGCTTCATCAGGTAGCCTTTTCATTGCGAGCGGCCGATTTAAGCCTTTTGCTTTTAAGATGATGCCAGCGAAGTAAGGTCCCGTAGTTCAACGGATAGAATAGGCGTTTCCTAAACTCTAGATCCAAGTTCGATTCTTGGCGGGACCACTAAACCTCCCTCTTTATTTGAAGGAGGTTTTTTTATTGACCTTGCAGCCCGTACCTGTTATTCAACCACCACTCCCGAAATACTTATATTCGTAACAGCATCTCATTAACATATTAATCTATGCAAATAAGTACCTCTTTTGAATTAAAGAATAAAGTAGCCATAATTACCGGTGCCAGTAAAGGCATTGGAAAAGCCATTGCCCGTGCTTTTGGTCAACAGGGGGCTAAAGTAATTGTGGTAAGTCGTAAAGCTGATGCTGTAAATGAAACTGCTGATGAATTTCGCAAAGAGGGAATTGATGCTACAGGTATTGCAGCACACATGGGTGACTCGGGTCTGATAAAAAATTTAGTTGAGCAGACTATTCAAACCTATGGGGGAATTGACATTCTCGTAAATAATGCAGCCATTAATCCTGTTTTCGGACCGATATTACAAACCGATAATACAGTGCTTGATAAAATAATGGGGGTAAATGTAAAAGGGCCGCTGGAGTTGTGCAGGCTTTCTCATCCATACATGAAAGAAAGAGGAGGAGGCTCCATTATTAATATCAGCAGCATTGAAGGTATTACACCGGGGCTGGGTTTAGGACTATACAGCATCAGTAAAGCCACATTAATAGCTATGACTAAAGTATTGGCAAAAGAATGGGGTGCAGATAAAATCAGGGCTAATGTAATTTGCCCGGGGTTAGTTCAAACAAAATTCAGCGAAGCCCTTACAGGTAATGAAAAAATTTTGAAAATGGTGTTAACTAAACAGGCGTTGCCACAATTGGCTACTCCGGAAGATATTGCGGGGCTTGCTTTGTTTTTGGCAGCTGAAGCTTCTTCCTTTTGTACCGGAAGTATTTTTACAGCAGATGGTGGGTATACAATTTAAAAGCTATGATTGACATTTTTGCCAGTGACAAATTGAAGTCTGTTCTTCCGCAATTCAGCTCTTTTATAGAAAAAGAACTTTACCCGGAAGAGATGAAATGGCTATCAATGCCATTCAATGAAGCTGCATCAGTATTAAACGAGAAGAGGGCTAAAGCAAAAGCATTTGGACTGTTTGCTCCTTATTTGCCAGCATCAGAGGGTTACATGGGACTTACCATGCTTGAATTTGCCCAGGTTAGTGAATTGATGGCGACAACACCCTTTGGTCATTATGTATTTAATTGCCAGGCACCAGATATCGGGAATATTGAGCTGATGCATAAACATGCTTCAATAGCATTGCAACAACAATATTTACAACCACTGATGAAAGGGGAGATAAGAAGTTGCTTTTCTATGACCGAACCCGAATATGCAGGCTCGAATCCTGTACAAATGGGAACAACTGCAAGACAAGATGGGAATGAATGGGTAATTGATGGACATAAATGGTTTACAACAGCAGCAGATGGGGCTGCATTCGCTATTGTAATGGCGGTTACTAATCCTGATGCCAAACCTTATGAAAGAGCCAGTATGATTATAGTGCCCACTGTTACACCCGGTTTTAAATTGGTGAGAAATATTTCTATTATGGGAGAAACCGGTGAAGGTTATTTTAGTCATGGTGAAATAACATATACAAATTGCAGGGTGCCGTTAACAAATATTATTGGTGTTGCAGGTATCGGTTTTCAATTGGCCCAGGAGAGATTAGGTCCCGGACGTATACATCATTGCATGCGATGGATTGGAATTTGCGAAAGAGCATTTGATATGATGTGTATAAGAGCTGCGACAAGAGATATGGGCGATGGAATAAAACTTGGCAGTAAACAAACCATTCAAAACTGGATTGCTGAAAGCCGGGCTGAAATTACTGCTGCAAGATATATGGTGTTGCATACAGCGATGCAGCTTGACAAACAAGGAGCCAAAGCGGTTCGTAACGAAATTTCGACCATCAAATTTTTTGTAGCCAATATTTTACAAAAAGTATTGGACAGGGCTATTCAAACTCACGGCGCATTGGGTATTACAGATGATACGCCACTTTCTTTCTGGTACCGTCACGAAAGAGGTGCAAGAATTTATGACGGGCCGGATGAAGTACATAAAACGGCACTGGCAAAATCTATTTTGAAAAAGTATGAAGAAAAATAACAGCATACCCCCCAAATAAGAAATGAATTATCTTGATGTGCTGGATTACAAAAAAATAAAATACAGGAACACGGATGACACGGGTTGGACAGATGAACACAGATTTTTTCTGCTTTGAGAAAATTGATTTTTTAACTCCTTCGTAATTTATGAAACATGAAGCTATTACTGAGAAAATAATTGAGGCATTTTATAAAGTTTATAATACACTTGGTTATGGGTTTTTGGAGAAGGTTTATTTGAATGCTATGTTTATAGAACTCAAAGCAATTGGGTTCAAAGTTGAAATGGGAAAAAGGATACTGGTTTATTATTTTGGAAATATCGTTGGTGATTATAATGCCGACCTGATTGTTGAGGAAGTTGTTGCTGTAGAATTAAAGGCTATTGAGGCTTTAGTAGAAAACAATGAATATCAACTTATTAATTACCTGAAAGCAACAACTCTTGAAGTAGGTCTTTTATTAAACTTTGGAAAGAAGCCGCAGGTAAAAAGAAAAATATTTGATAACGACAAAAAAAAGATGTTGAAAAATAAATAAATATGAGCAATACGGGTTTGAAATTCACAGATGGGTGCTAAAAAATGAATATACGTATCCAAAATTTTACAAAGTAAAATAATCTGTGTTCATCCCTGTCTGCCGACAGGCAGGCATCCAACCCGTGTCATCCGTGTGCAAAACATTTGTATTACGAGTTAAACTCAATATTAAATATCACTTGCATATTTAAATCATGGAAAATTATTCGGCCCATATTGATAAACCTGTCAGGCAACGTGAAGACGATGCATTGGATGCAGTGCGGCTAACAGAATATCTGTTGGAGCATTTACCCGGTTTTAATGGGGATTTAGCCATTGAACAATTTCCCGGTGGTTATTCCAATCTTACTTTTTTACTGAAATGGAATAATGGTTCCTGTGTGTTGCGTAAACCGCCCCATGGGGCCAATATAAAATCGGCACATGATATGAACAGGGAATTTAAAGTGCTTAGTGCTTTGAAACCTGTGTATAAGGCTGTTCCAACTCCTTTGTTGTATTGTGATGATACAGCAATAACCGGCACTCCATTTTTTTTAATGGAAAGAGTAGCGGGTATAATCCTTCGTAATAAAGTTCCCGATGGCATTACACTTACTCCTTCTGTTATGCAGACTATATCAGCAGCAGCGGTGGATAATCTGGCAGCATTGCATAATTTAGATTTGGATGCAACTGGGTTAAGAAATATGGGTAAACCCGAAGGATATGTGCAGCGGCAGGTGGAAGGCTGGATTAAAAGATACGAAAATGCTGCAACAGATACTATTATTGCGATGAATACAACAGCAGTATGGATGATGGCAAATATTCCTGCCGATGGATTACCTGCATTTATTCATAATGATTATAAATATGATAATCTTGTGTTGAATCCTGAAAATCTTACCCATATTCTGGCGGTACTTGATTGGGAAATGGCAACTGTTGGAGAACCACTGATGGATCTGGGTACCAGCCTCGCTTATTGGGGTGAAGCAGAAGATAGTGCTGCCTTAAAACCATTTAACCTAACCTGGCTAGCTGGAAATCTTACCCGGGAACAGGTAGTCGAACGATATGCAGCAGCAAGAAAGATAAGCGTACCGGATATGCTTTTCTATTATGTATTTGGCTCTTATAAAATAGGTGTAATTGTTCAACAGATATATGCACGGTATAAAAAAGGCCTGACTACTGATGAACGTTTTGCCGGACTTATTCATGTTTTGAAAGCCTGTGCTAATAACGCCCAACAGGCAATACAATATAAAAGCATCAGTCATTTTTATTAACTTAACTTTTAAAATAGCAAAATGGCAATTTCTATAACTGACATTAAAAAAGTATTAATTCTTGGTAGCGGCACTTTGGGGTTACGCATCGGTTTACAGGCTGCACTTAGCGGTTTTGAAGTAATCATTTACGATATCAATGAAAGTGTATTTGAATCAGCAAAAAAAACACAGGCTTCCATTTTAACATGGCTGATTAGCAAAGAAGTAATTACTACTGAAGAATCTGATGAAGCCTTGAAAAAAATAAGTTTTACTATCGATGCGGTTTCTGCTGCTAAAGATGCTGACTTTGTAAGTGAATCCGTGATCGAAGATTTGGGAATAAAGAAAAAAGTATGGAGCCAATTTTCAACATTATGCCCGGCACATGCAATTTTTACAACCAACACTTCTTATTTAATGCCCTCGCAATTTGCGGCTGAAACCGGAAGACCCGAACGGTTTTGTGCTTTTCATTTTCATGATGTGTTTACGGCAAATGTGGTGGATATTATGCCTCATCCCACAACAGACCAATGGGTTAGTGATTTATTAATGGAAATGGGTACGAAGCTAAAACAAACACCAGTGTTTGTAAAAAAAGAAAGCCCGGGGTATATTTTTAATGCCATGCTGGTAGCCCTGATAGGAGCGGCAGGTGCTTTAGTAACATATGATGTAGCAAGCATAGAAGATGTGGACAGAAGCTGGATAGGCAATTTTAAAATGGACATAGGCCCTTTTGGTATTCTTGATAATATTGGACTGGAAACTGCATGGCATGTAACAAAAAATTTACCAGATGCAAAAAGTCAAAAATTTGCAGCATTATTAAAAACCTATGTTGATGCGGGAAAATTAGGTGTTAAAACTGGTGAAGGTTTTTATAAATATCCCAATCCAACATTTCAGGATAAAAATTTTGTTCAAAAGGATTAACTCAATAAACACAACGTATGGCAAGGCAATATATCAGCATGGAGAACCTGAGGTTTTTATTGTATGAGGTTCATGAAATTGATAAACTAACTGCTTACGAACACTATTCTCATGTAGGAGGGAAAGAGGAAATTGATCTTTTGATAAATACTGCAAAAGATATTGCCGACAGAGAGATGTTCCCCTTTTTTAAAGAGATGGACACTGTTCCGGTTGTACATAAGGATGGAAAGATTCATTCGCATTCGCAATTAAAAAATATATTTAAAGCAGTTGGCGATGCTGGTTGGTTTAGTTCCATTTCAAAATTGGAAGATGGGGGAATGCAATTGCCCTTCTCGGTTTATTCTGCAGCTCATTTAATTTTTGAAGCAGCCAACAGTAGTGCGCAGGGTTATTTAGGCGTATCAACCGGGGCATTGGAATTAATAGAAACGTTTGGAAACGAAAAATTGAAAAAAGAATATTTGCCGCAAATGATGTCGGGTAACTGGCAGGGCACGATGGCACTCACTGAACCACAAGCCGGTAGTTCGCTTTCTGATATAACAACTTCTGCCACACCTGCTGGAGATGCTTTTACTATTACCGGACAGAAAATATTTATCTCTGCAGGTGAGCATGAAGCCTGTGAGAATTTTGTTCATCTTACGTTGGCCAGGATTAAAGGGGCTCCCGCAGGTACAAAGGGGATTTCACTTTTTGTAGTTCCTAAATTTTTAAAAAACGATAATGGGGAATTAACTAACAACCATGTTATGTGTGTGGCTGATTTTCAAAAAATGGGGCAGCGAGGTTATGCAACGACTCACCTGATATTTGGTGAAAGCGGACCTACACAAGGATTTCTTGTTGGCGAAGCCAATAAAGGGTTGTCCTATATGTTTATGATGATGAACTCTGCCCGTATTGCCGTGGGGCAAACAGCCGCGGCTGTAGCTTCTGCTGCTTATTATTATGCATTACAATATGCAAATGAACGGCCACAGGGAAGACATATTGCAGATAAAGACCTTACAAAAAGCCAAGCCCTGATTATTAACCATGCAGATGTAAGAAGAATGTTGTTGCAGCAAAAAGCATTTGTAGAAGGGTCATTGGGTTTAGTGGTTGAATGTTTGAAATGGTACGATTTAGAAAAAGTTCTAGAAGAGGAAGAGAAAACAAACGCATTATTATTGCTGGAGATTTTAACGCCAATTGTAAAAGCATATCCCACTGAGGCAGGTATAGTATCGGTAAACAATGCGCTGCAGGTATTTGGCGGATATGGATATACCATGGATTTTGATGTGCAGCAATACTACCGGGATATCAGAATCATGTCGCTGTACGAAGGCACTACAGGCATACAATCAATGGATTTATTAGGAAGAAAAATTCCTATGCAGAATGGAAAAGGGTTTCAATTGCTGATTAACGAAATTCAAAAAACAATTGATGCGGCAAAAGAATTTGCGGCTTTGGCAACCTATAGTAACAGCTGTAAGGAAGCAGTTGAAGACATGAAAAAGTCATTACAATACCTGCAGTCATTTGCAATAAAAGGTGAAGTGGAATTATACATGGCAGATGCGACTGTTTTTATGGAAATGTGCGGTATAATAACGGTTGCCTGGCAATGGTTGAAGCAAGCAGTAATTGCACAAAAGACTTTAGTTAGTGAAGAGAATGCTGCTCAAACAAAACTGTTTTATAACAGCAAGCTTGAAACAATGAAATTTTTCTATAAGTATGAATTGCCTAAAACAGTTGCATTGGCTCAAACCCTGATGCATCAGGATAAAGTAACAATCAAAACGGATGATGAAATTTTGATGTGATAAAGCATTACATCAGTTCTCTTGTAACATGTGGTACTTCCATAATTAAGTCTGCACCGTAGCAGCCTGCCGGTGTCTGGTATCCGGTTTTAAAATTGCCTTCCAGTATTTTTTTTGCAATGATGAGACTTGTAATCGCAGTCAGCGTATAGCCTTCCGGGCCAGTTAATCTTGCCTGTACTATTTTCCCTGTAGTATCTTTTACCTCACCCCAAACCAGGGATTTTGATTTTGCTCTTTGTTCATCGGATGGTCCGGCCGGCCGGGATTTTATTTTTTTCAATTCCCGGTTTTTCATAAAGGAAGTACGCAATAACCAATTAAATAAACTTTGATACTTGAGAATTTTAAAAACTTTTGGTGCAATGCCTGTATAAGTTACAATGTTTGGAATACCCGTTGTGGTGTAAGCAGTAGAAATATCGCCCCATGGAATTGACATAACAAATATTTTTTTTAATCCAAAGTCAACCCACATGCCTTTATGTCCAAGGGGAACAGGAACAATTTTTCCATCACGCCTTTCTGCACTTTTGCCTCCTGCATTTTCAGCCATGGTAGTTGCAGTGCCATGACTCAATCCTCCACCAAGCGATGCGAAGGCAAGTTTAAGTTCCGTCGCATCCGGCATTTTTTCTTTAAGAAATAAAGACATACAATCTGTTGGTACTACATCAAACCCAACACCGGGCATCAGCATAATGCCAGCTTCTTTAGCAGCTTTGTCATATTTTTTTGCAAGTTCGTAAACAACTATTTCACCAGTAATATCTATGTAATGCGTTTTTGTTCTGATGCAAGCTTCAATCATTTGCTTTGCTGTGTGTTTAAATGGGCCCGCTGCATGCAATACCAAAGAAACATCAAGTAATGCTTTGTCTAAGGCTGCATTATCGTGCAACTCAACAACTTTATAATTGGTTTGTGTTGATGCTGCAAGAGGTGCTAATACAGATTCTCTTCTTCCTCCGAGCATAGGTTTCAAGCCGTAGTCAGCAGCCATTTTTGCAATCAGCGTACCGGTATAACCATTGGCGCCGTATAAAAGAAACGAAGAATGGTCCATATTTTATTTTGTAGTGTGTAAAGTAAAGTTATGTTTTTGATTAATATTGATGACTTCACGAAAAGAGTCTTTTAGCAATTATACACAACATGTTTTCGTAAGTTACAGCTTCAAAACCCAAACCTTCCGACTGTTGAACGAACTTGAACTGATACAGGGACTTAAAAGCGGAGATGAAGCCTCATTTAAGTATTTGGTGGATATCTACCAGGACCGGGTATTCAATACTGCAATAGGTATTGTGCAAAATGCCGAAGACGCCGAAGATGTGGCGCAGGAGGTTTTTATACAGGTTTATCGTTCAATCCACAGTTTTAAAGGGGAGTCCAAATTGTCTACCTGGCTCTATCGTATTGCTACGACCCGGGCATTAGACCTGTTGCGCAGCAGGAAGAGCAAGAAACGTTTTGGCTTTATGCAGCGTCTTTTTGGAGAGGGGAATGAACCTTTATATGAATTACCAGATTTCAATCATCCCGGGGTGGCTTTGGATAAAAAGGAAAATTCGAGTAAACTCTTCGGGGCAATAGCGCAATTGCCTGATAACCAGAAGACAGCCTTTACTTTGCATAAACTGGAAGACCTTAGTTACCAGGAGATTAGCGAAGTGATGCAGACCACGGTACCAGCGGTGGAATCGCTGATGCACAGGGCAAAACAAAACCTTAGGAAAATATTGGAAAAAGAAACAGGCTGAGTAATTTACCGGGACGAAGGTTTTGAGCCATCTTCCCGTCAAAAATGGTGTATTATGGAAATGAACAACAATAAGAAGATAGAAGAGATTTTGGGCAGCCTCGACGGAACCCAGAGAGCCACTATACCCGACTTCTTTTATACCCGGCTCCAGGCCAGGATGCAACGGGAGTTGGAACCGGTCGGTAAACGGTCATGGATACTTCGCCCTGCATTTGCTTTAACAGTTCTTGTTGCAGTGTTACTCATCAATGTAGTAGTCATTTTCCGCGGTACCAACAATAAAGAGGTGGCGACCAACGATACAGAAACACTACAGTCCATAGCTGCCGAGTACAGCCTGAATGAAAATAGCTATGTGTACGATTTAAACCAGGATAAATAAGATGAAAGGTTCCACTAATAAGATTCTTGTCATTGCCGTTGTCCTGCTTTTAGCAACAAATATTGCTTTGGTTGCCTTTATGATGACGGGAAAAAGCAAATACAGTGAAAAAAATTCCGGCCGCAAGAGCACATCAGATATGATGGCGAAAGAGCTGAACATGACGGAGGAGCAGAAAAAAAATCATAAACTTTCAAAAGAAGAGCATCTTAAAAAGATAAAGCCTCTGTTTGATTTTATCCGGCAAAGGAAAGCAGCGCTGTACTCTCTGCTGAAAGATGCAACCGTAAATGACAGTACAATAAATATGTATTGCGAGCAAATTGGCCAGCAACAAACGGCCATCGAAAAACTAAACTTTGCCCATTTTAAACGGAAAAGAAATCTCTTTACTGCCGAACAACAGCCAAAATATGATTCATTTGTATTGCGGATAATGCAAGGTGGAAGATGGGATTCAGCTGTTAGAAAAAGATAAACAGAATCGTAGCTCAGCTATAGATCCGCTCTACCGCATCCCTGTATTTTTCCATTACTACTTTTCTTTTCAACGACATTTTAGGAGTTAATTCCCCGGTGTCAACACTCCATTCATGAATTAGTAATTCAAATTTCTTTACCTGCTCCACATGGTTAAAGAATTTATTAAAGCTTTCTACTAACTCTTTGAACAAATCAATAACTTTTGGGTTTCTGATAAGTTCTTCGCTGCTACTGTCGGCTACTCCATTTTTTCTTGCCCAATCCCGCAGGTTTGGAAAAGAAGGAACTATCAAAGCACTGACAAATTTTCTGTCAGAACCTATCAGCATTACTTGTTCAACAAAAGGAGATTCCTTCAGTTTATTTTCAATGGGTAGCGGAGCTACATATTTACCACCACTGGTTTTGAAAAGTTCTTTTTTACGGTCTGTTATTTTTAAGAAATTATCTTCTGTCAAATCTCCAATATCACCGGTATGAAACCAACCATCTATTATATCCAGCGCCGTCAAATCAGGACGTTTATAATAACCCATCATTACATTCGGGCCTTTGCAAAGAATTTCACCGTCCTCAGCTATTTTTACCTGCACCCCATCTATAAGGGGTCCCGACGTACCAAATTTCCGGCCGCTTTCCTGGAACCTGTTTACTGAAATTACCGGGGATGTTTCCGTTAATCCATAACCTTCCATAATTGGAATTCTGGCTGCAGTGAAAATGCGGATAAGTCTGACCTGGCAAGCTGCCCCACCAGTAACTATACATTTCAAATTACCTCCCAGGCCTTCTCTCCATTTGCTGAAAATTAATTTATTGGCTATGCTTAGTTGCAGATTATACCAGAATCCCTGATTTTTATTGATTTCAAATTTTTCAGCCAAACTATGGGCCCAATAAAATAATTTTTTCTTGGTACCGGTCAGCTCATTTCCTTTTTGCATGATACGGTCATACACCTTCTCCAGCAGGCGGGGTACTGTTGTAAACATATTTGGGTTTACTTCCTTTAAGTTATCCGCAATAGTGTCTAAACTTTCTGCATAATAAATAGAAGTGCCTTTGAAAAGATATTGGTAGGTAACCATCCTTTCAAAAATATGGTTTAGTGGCAGAAAGCTAAGGGCCCGCAAATCATCTACCGGAGGAAAACAGGGAATGCATGACAATACGTTTGAAAGAATATTCCGGTGAGATAGCATTACTCCTTTGGGTGTTCCGGTAGTGCCGGAGGTATAAATGATCGTTGCCAGGTCTTCGTAATCAATCTTATCGCTGATGGGTTTTACCTGTTCTATCAATTGTGGAGTGCTTAATGCCGTTACTTCTTTCCAGTGTTTCGCATTGGCTACATGCTCAAAGGTGAAAATATCTTTAAGGCTTGGGACTTTTTCCTTAAGACTCAGCACTTTTAAAAATAGATCCTCATCATTTACAAATGCAAATTTTACCTGTGCATCTTTTAGAACAAATTCGAGTTCGTTAACATTAATGGTAGGATACACAGGTACCAGCATAGCACCAATTTGCTGTAAAGCCAAATCGACCATTATCCATTCAGGACGGTTTTTACAAAGAATAGCCACTTTGTCTCTTCCTTCGGGAGTCATATCACCACAACTAACGCCAAGACTTAACAGTCCTGCGCTAAGATTGTCCACTATTGTTTTTACTTCAGCTGTACTGTATTTTTTCCACTGACCGGCCTCTTTGCCTGCCAGCATATCTTCCAGCGGCTTTCTCTCCAGGTGGTATTCTATACAGTCAAATAATCTTTTGGGTTCTGTCATGGCAATCGTTATTATATTAATTAATCAGGACCTGCAATCTGCTTCATCGCTTCCGGCTTCGCTACAGCTTTGTTGGATAAATCTGCAAAGAAGTTATGAATAGACAATTTAGGTAAAAAGCTATAAATAAAAAAGTACCCCGGCTTTATTTGGGCCGGGGTGCTTTCAATAAGATATGAATGGCTTATAATGCCTGGTAATATTGATTAGGGGGCATGCGAAATACCCTGCTTTTCTGAAAAGTGCTGAACCCGTTGTATTCTTCCGGGTGTGATTTTGTCCAGTTTTCGTAGGCCGACAGGTTCTCCGTGGGACCAAACAGCCACTGGTTATAGGCATTGAACATGCCTTCTGTCAATAATTGACGCTGGTAATCGAATAAGCGGAAAGGATATTTTGCTGCATAATTGGTATACCAGTCCAGGATGAACCGGGTGCGGATCATGGTCAGTGTTTCGGTACTGATGCCCTTATCGGCCAATGAAGATTGTCTGGCCATACCCAGTAAAAAGGTTTTAGCAAATCCACTTTTGTTGTCTTCACTACCCTTCATCAGGTCGGCATCGGCAAATAATTTTTCTTTATAACCTTTTAGTAATAATTCTTTCATGGAAGCACCCCGCTCACTCAGGCTTTCCATATTGATGAATATTTCGCCATAGATAAGGCTCCACACCTTATCTTTTGCATAAAAATAATAGAGGGCTGCGTTATAATAGTTGCCACTGAAGGCGGGGTCAACCCGTATACCTTCTTCCCATTGTTTGATAGCGGAAAAATCTTTGGTTGCCCAGATTAATTCGCCATACTCGCTATACAATGAGCCGCTTTTAGGAAATTTTTTCAGCGCCTTTTTATAGAGCTTATCACATTCCTTGACTTCTTCAAGGGCTTTATATACGTTGCCTGCCAACTGGAAACAAACCACATCTGCATCATCCCGGTCGACCAGATCTTTTGCGCCAGTCAGCGCTTTTTCATAATCTCTTTTCAGGTAATAGCTCATGACCAGGTCTTTTTGTAATTCCAGGCTATTCTTATCGTTCTCCAAGGCCCGGATCAGTACGATAATGGCGTTATCAAAATCGCCTGACCGCATAAAGGTCTTCGCTGTTTCGTGGAGTGTTTTTGTATCGCCGGGCTGGCCCAGGATAACACAGGAGAAGGATAGGGCAATAAAAAAGGACAATAATTTTTTCATCTGTTTATTTTAACCGCTTTCAGCATCCGGCAATTATCCGGCCAGACTATCATGCTTCCGGTACTGCAATGATAAAAAGAAGGGACGCTGGCAGGAACGTCTCTGTTGCAAAATAACAAATATTTCAGCTTCCAGAGCCTAAATAAGGTGTGTCAGCAGACCGTCCCGCAGTTTCGGCTCAAACCAGGTACTTTTAGGGGGCATCACATTACCGCTGTCGGCTATATCAAATAATTGCCCGATTGTAACCGGGTACAGGCTAAAAGCCACTTTCATTTCTCCACTATTCACCCTTTTTTCAAGTTCTTTCAGTCCCCTTATCCCGCCCACAAAGTCAATTCGTTTATCAGTCCGCTGGTCTTTAATCCCGAGCAACTTGCTCAGAATATTATTGGAAAGGATCGTTACATCCAGCACACCGATCGGGTCATCAGTATAAGTGCCTTTACGGGAGCTGAGAATATACCATTGCCCTTCGAGGTACATACCAAACTCGTGCAATTGCGTTGGATTTACAGCTTCAGTACTTAAGGTGATAAAAAAATCATCCTGTAAGCGGCTGATGAGTTTTGCAGCAGTTGACCCATTCAGATCTTTTACGACCCGGTTATAATCCAGGATAGCTAACTGGCTGGCGGGGAAAATAGTGGTTAGAAAGTATTTTGCTTCCGTACTGTCCGGTAACAGCTTGCTGATCTTGGCGGCAGAAGCAGCCCGGTGATGACCATCTGCAATATAGGTGGCGGGTACCTGGGTTTGGAAAAAGCTGGTGATAGACTCGATCACAAAATCACTATCCACTACCCAGACAGTATGCCGGATATCATCGCTGGCATTAAAATCATAGACGGGATTATTCGTGGCTTTCCACCCATCAATGATGGTATTGACCGCTGGAACATCCCGGTAAGCCATAAAGACATTTCCCGTTTGTGCCTCAATCGTCTGCATGTGATCTATTCGGTCTTTTTCTTTTTCCGGCCGGGTAAATTCATGTTTTTTAATAATGTCCTTGAAATAATCCTCTACCGAAGAGGCACAAACCAACCCGGTCTGACTTCTTCCATTCATTATTAACTGGTAGATATAATAACAGGGTTTTTCTTCTTTGAATAAGATGCCGGCCGCCATCATTTGTTGGAGGTTGTCTTTTGCTTTTTCATACACGGCAGGGCTGTGGGTATCGGTATCCTCCGGTAAATCAATTTCTGATTTGGTCACGTGCAGAAATGAAACAGGATTGTTACCGGCTTCTGTCCTTGCTTCTTCACTGTTCAGAACGTCGTAAGGCCTGGAAGCCACCTGAGGGGCCAGCTCCTGCTGCGGTCGTAGTGCATTAAAGGGTTTGATCGTTGCCATGAAATGGGATCTTTTTAAATATTATGCTTTGCGGGTAGCGAAATCTTTCATTAAATCGGTCAGTGCTTTCACACTTTCAATGGTCAGTGCATTGTACATCGACACCCGGAATCCGCCTACACTCCGGTGCCCTTTGACGCCCACCATGCCATTGGTTTTGCAGCTGTCCAAAAATTCTTTTTCCAATCGAGCATCTTCCATAATGAATACGGCATTCATTTTACTGCGGTCTTCTTTGGCAACAGGCCCTCTGAAAACCGGTAAGCTGTCGAGTGTATCGTAAAATAATTTTGCTTTTGCATTATTTTCTTGCTCTATAACCGGCACACCACCTTTATTCTTTAACCAGCGTAAGGTCAGCATCACCACATACACCGCAAACACCGGTGGCGTATTCAGCATACTGCCTTCTTTGATATGATTGCGATAGTCAAGGATCGTTGGGAGAGGCCGGCTTACATTTCCAAGAATTTTTTTATTGACTACAACCAGGTTAACACCGGCAGCTCCCATATTTTTTTGGGCGCCGGCATAAATCAGGTCAAACTTATTAAAGTCGAGCTGCCGGCTCAGGATATCGCTGCTCATATCTGCCACCAGTGGAACGCCACAATCATAGGGTATTGTATGCCATTGTGTACCGGCGATCGTTTCATTGGTGGTTATATGAAGATAAGCAGCGGTGGGTGTAACGGCAATGTTTTTTGGGATGCTCGTAAAATTATCTCCTTTTGAAGAGCCCACCACTTCCACATGACCAAACAATTTGGCTTCTTTTATGGCCTTACTGGCCCATATACCTGTTTCCGTATATGCAGCGGCCTCATTCTCATTCAATAAATTCATTGGAACCTGCATAAACTGCGTGGTAGCACCGCCATGCAGGAACAATACTTCATGGTTGCCGTCAAGTAGCATCAGTTCTTTTACCAAAGCTCTTGCTTCATCCATGACGGGCTGGAACAAACTGGTACGATGCCCGATCTCTAAAATGGATAATCCTGTCTCATTGAAATTAAGAACGGACCGGCTTGCTTCTTCAAAAACTTCCCTGGGCAAAATAGACGGGCCGGCATTGAAATTATGGATCATGGCGCAAAGGTATTGATTGATTTTTTTTTCAATAAAAAATCCTGTCTCACCGGGATGGGACAGGATTCTTATTGGTTTCGTTTACCGATCGTTCTTGCACTACTACTTAGCCTTCTGCCAGCTTTCTGCCGGCGGCTGCCATTGATAAAGAACCGGCTCAATACTGTTCGTAGTGGTAATAAAGGATCAGGGCGCAGGAGTTTCATGTTCCCGGCCTTTGTTCCCGGCATTTTTCCAGGAATTATTCAGGCTTTCAAATTCTTTCAGGTCTTCGGCAGAAAATTCTTTGTTGGTCAGTGTTTTCAGGTCCGGCTGACCGGCATTGATCCAGGCGGTATACCAAAAGCTGGCGACCGCATAAATAGATTGCCGCATCCTTCTTTCGATCATGCCTTTAAGTTTGGTATCATAGGCTTTTGAAAAAGAAGATGAGTACTGGCGGATAGTGATACCATTCCGGTCTTCGAAAGAATATTTCTGATCGCCGGGAAATTTTTGCGTAAGTTCTTTTTCATATTTCAGCACCGTGTCGGCAGCAGCGGCACTTTCTAATACTCTTTTCCAGATGAAATCAGCCGGGTTTTTAATATAGTCGGCTTTACCGATAAAGAAATCCCATTCTTTTTCTGCCAGCAATTCGGGTACCCTGCTTTCCCAAAAACCATGGATGCCTTTCTGGTCGGTGTATTGTCCATTATGATTTTTTGTTGCGTGCAGGGGTACATGAGAATCGGCGATATAATGACCCATCTCTGCGGAATATTTTAAAATCCGGGCCTGGTTCTTTTCTTTAAAGGCATCCGTTAATTTATAGAGCATTGTTTGCAGCCACCAGGGCACTATACCATAGGTATTTAACGTGTCTTCTGAATATTTTGCCACTGCATCATTCCATCTTCTTGGTAAAGAGTCGTAGGGGTAGGTGCCGTAATGATCAATGTCGATATAATGTCGCGGACCTTCTTCGGGTATAGCATACCTTCTTTTATCCGGGTCCACAGCATGTTCAAATAAAAAATCAATATGGGGTTTATACAGTACCATCATTTCCGGGGGGAGCAGGAACACGGCGAAGAAGTTGATCTTTTTATGTGCATAGAATCCCCAGCAAAAAGCATTTTTGGCAAAGAGAGATAAAATGAAAATAAAAAACAGTTTTCGCATTACTGGTTTTTTAATTCAGCCGATGGTTCGTTTTTCCGTTCAGCATCCAGGTCTACCACACCACCTGTTACGGCATATTTCATAGCTTCGCCGGCCGTTATTTTATCGATCTTTCTAACTTTATCTTTTGGCAACACATAAAGCTGCCCGGCAAAGTTGTAGGCCTGCGGAACATAAACCGCCACATGCTCGGCGCCCATTTCAAATTTACCCATTTCTTCATCGGTTAAGAAACCAATGATCCATACATCCTCTGAAAATACATTCGCCAAAACCGATTTATTGAATTTTCTTTTATCTCCGGCAAAAGCCTCAAAAAAATCTTTGGTGGATGTATAAAGGAATTTAATGACCGGGGTCCGGGCCATCCATTGATCGAAAAAGTTGATAAAGCTTCCCAGCAGGAAATTAGAACTGATCCAACCTACAAAAATGACAAAGAGGATAACGACCACGAAGCCCAGGCCCGGGATCTTTTTTACATTTCCCTTCTCATCTTCTTTGATCAGGGAAGGAAACACATTATTCAACAAATTGGGGAGAAGGTCATCCACAAAATTAAATACAGCCAAAATGGCCCATACGGTAATGGCGATCGGGGCGATGATCAGCAGTCCCTGCATAAAAAAACGTACTATTTTTTTAAGCATAGTTTTTGCCGGTGGGGGATCTGCTTTGGTCATGTAACTGATTTACAAGCTAAGATAACCTAAAATTGATGTTTTGAGCGGCGTAAAAAATCGGTGAAAGTTCGAAAAACAAGGATGGAAACTTTGGTAACGAAAAAAGTTTCCGTAGTTTTGTGCTCCAATCTTGAAAAAATGGAACCCAAAGAACGCATAGCATTTAAAGCCGAAGAGTTGTTCATGCAGTACGGCATCCGGTCCGTATCGATGGATGATATTGCGAATAACCTTGGCATGAGCAAAAAGACGCTGTACCAGTATTTTGCCGATAAGGACGAACTGGTAGAAGCTGTAGTGGACGCTCATATCAACGTGGTGGAGGGAGACTGTCTCAATTGCCGCAAAGAGGCCACCGATGCGATCCATGAAATCTTCCTTACGATGGAGCACATTATGGAAGAGTTCAGTAATATGAACCCCATGCTGGTCTATGATCTGGAAAAATTCCATTTTAAAGCCTACCAGCGGTTTAAGAATTACAAAGATAAGTTCCTGTTGCAGATCATCCGTAACAATATCGAATGGGGTATGAAGGATGAATTGTACCGGGCCGATCTGAATGTTGATATCCTGTCTAAATTCCGGATTGAATCCATCATGATCCCCTTCAATGTAGCCGTTTTTCCTCCCGGTAAATACAACCTGGCAAAGACCTCCGGGATCATGATCGAGAATTTTACTTACGGCCTGGCCTCTATCAAAGGACATAAACTGATCCAGAAATACAATGAACAACGTCAAAAAAATCTTTCGTATGAAGAGAGTAAGAAATAAAGGAAGGATACTGTTAACCGGATTATTTGCATTCCCCCTGCTGGCGATGGCGCATGGACCCGATACGGTTCGGGTGACCAAACATGAGTTTTCTATTCAGCAAGCCGTGGAGTATGCCAAAAAGAATAACATGAATGTAAAGAATGCGTTGGTGGATGTGCAATTACAGGAGCAGGTGAACAAGGAAGTTACTTCCAATGCATACCCGCATATTAATGGAAGTATAGGTACTACCTATAACCCAAGTGTCGCTGTACAGGTATTGCCCAATTTTATTTCACCGGCTACTTACCAGGTGCTGATCGATCAAGGTATAAAAGATGGTAACGGTAACGCTATCCAGATGCCCAATGACTTTGGTTTTATTGCGGCACAATTTGGTACCAGGTTCAGTGCCAGTGCCGGTGTCAGCCTTAGCCAGCTTTTGTTTGACGGCCAGGTATTTGTTGGCCTGCAGGCAAGAGATGCTACCATGCGGTTCTCCAGAAAGAATGTAGAAGTGACCGAAGAGATCATCAAGGCCAATATTTACAAGATCTATTACCAACTGGTCGTCAGCAAAACACAGGTAGAATTGCTGGACGCCAATATCTCAAGGTTTGATAAACTTCTGTATGATACCCGGGAGATCTATAAAGCCGGCTTTGCCGAACAACTGGATATCGATAAAGTGAACGTGGGGCTTACTAACCTGCAAACAGAACGTAGAAAAGTGCTGAACACTATTTCCAATGGCTATTACGGATTAAAAATACTGATCGGAATGCCGGTGAGTGATGAGTTGGTGCTAACGGATAAACTGTCTGATGAACAGATCAAGGAAGGTATACTGGAAGCAAGCGATTTTAATTACGATAGCCGGAAGGAATACCAGTATGCGCAGATAGGGAAAGAATTGAACCAATATAATATCCGCCGGTATACTCTCAGTAAGCTGCCGACTGTTTCGCTAAATGCGAATTATGCCAAAAATGCACAACGGGTTAAATGCAATTTTTTTGGCAGGGGGGAATGGTTCAGTGTTTCCTCGATCAACCTGAATATTGCTGTTCCCATCTTTAACGGGTTTTTTACCAAGACAAAGATCCAGCAGGCAAAACTGGAATTGCAGAAAACAGAAAACCAGATCGAAGGGCTGAAACTTTCGATCGACAACGAAGTAGCAGTTGCCAAAAACAATTTTAGTTCTGCTATTGCCACGATGGATTTTCAAAAAAGGAATATGGAGCTCGCTGAAAAGATCTACCAGCAAACCAAAAAGAAATACGAAATGGGTACCGGCTCTCAAACAGAGATCAATACTGCCCAAACCGATCTAAAAGCAGCCCAAACGAATTATATCACCGCTTTATATGATGCCATCGTTGCCAGGGTAGATTTTATGAAAGCAACCGGTAAACTGCAATAAACAAAACCAACAATGACTACTAAACTGAAGTATATGAATAACGTATTGAAAATTTCATTCGCAGTGATCATCGCTGTTTCACTGGTGGCCTGTGGTGACGGTGCCAAAGATAAAAAAGGCGATCTCGGAGATCTTAGGGTAAAGCTGGAAAAACTGAAGAAAGAGAAAGGCACCCTGGATGCGGACATCCGCAAGCTTGAAGACCAGATTGCCAAGGCAGATCCCAAGGGAGCGCAGCAAGTACAAAAACTGGTATCGGTGGATACGCTGCGCATAAAAGATTTTACGCATTTTATCGAACTGCAGGGTAAGATCGATGCAGAAGGAATGGCCTATGTATCTCCTAACGGACAGGGCGGGCAAGTGAAATCCGTCTTTGTAAAATTGGGACAAAAAGTAGGCAAGGGACAATTGATCATGAAGCTCGATGATGCCATAGCCCGCCAGGGTGTGATAGCTGCGCAACAACAAACCGGGCAATTAAAAGCCAGGTTGGCACAGGCACAAACGGTTTATGAACGCTACCAGGGTTTGTGGAAACAAAATATTGGAGCAGAAATCCAGGTCATCAATGCCAAAGCAGATGTAGATGCATTGGCGGCGCAGTTGAGAGCGGCCAATGCCCAGGTGGGTATTGCCCAGGAGCAGGCGAATATGTCGAATGTATATGCCGGTATCAGCGGAACAATTGACGAGATGAATGTAAAAGTGGGTGAATTCTTTTCCCCGCAAAGCGCTGCGATGCCGGGTTCCGGTATTCGCATTGTAAATAATAATAACCTCAAAGTGGTGACCAATGTACCCGATAATTATATCGCAAGAGTAAAAAAAGGGGATAAGGTAGAAGTGGTGATCGCCAACAGTGGTAAGCCACCGTTCCAGTCTGTGATCAGTGTAGTAGGTAGTTCCATTGATCCAACAACAAGATCTTTTATCACAGAAGCAAAACTTCCTTCTGACCCTATGCTGAAACCCAACCAGACCGCTACACTTAAAATCCTGGATTATGAAGCAAAAGCAGCGGTGGCCGTTCCGGTGAACATTGTACAAAGTGATGAGAAAAGTAAGTATGTATATGTAATGGAAAAAGCCGGAGATAAAATGATAGCGAGAAAGAAAGTGGTGAATGTAGGCGAAGCTTACAATGGCTTTATCGAAATAAAAAGTGGTTTGACTGGTGGCGAATTAATCATTACCGAAGGCTACCAAACCGTTTATGACGGACAGACGGTGACGACGGGGAAATAGGGTTTGGCTAGTGCGGATGGGCGAGTAGGGATTGGTAAGTGGCTAGTAGGGTTTGGCGAGTGGGGGTTGGAAAGAAGCTAGTGGGGTTTGGCTAGTAAGGAGGGAATGGATTTTTTGTTCATCATGCGGTATGCCCCGTAGCGGCAAAATGTCGGTAGAGATGAAAATGAGGGTTTGTGTTTAGAACCCCGTAGGGGTGATATGTAGAGATGCAAAGAGAACAGAACGATGAACGGAGCGTCGCAACGAAGTTGACCAGCGATACTGACGCTGGCCACATAAATAGACCAAAATTAAAATATTGCTTCCCCGCCGGGTGGTGGGTCGCAACAATTGACGATTTAAAATATTTCTGATGAAAAGTAATTTTATAGAAGGAGTAGGGAAAAAATTCAAACAGTTTCGCCCTACCAGCTGGGCGATCGATAATAAGACAGCCGTATACATTATTGCTATTCTTATTACTGTCTATGGGTTGATGAAGTTCAACAGCATGCCGAAGGAACAGTTCCCGGATATTGTGGTGCCCACTATTTCTGTTGCGACCGTGTATGTAGGTAATTCACCCAAGGACATTGAAAACCTGGTAACCAGGCCGATCGAAAAACAATTGAAAGGTATCAGCGGTGCCAAGGTGAATAAAATTACGAGTACCTCACAGGCGGATTATAGTTTGATCGTAGTGGAGTTTGACACCGATGTAAAAACGGAACTGGCCAAGCAAAAAGTAAAAGATGCGATCGATAAGGCAAGGGCTGATCTGCCAACTGATCTGACTACAGAACCGGATGCGCAGGAATTTGCCTTTAGTGAAATGCCGATCATGTTTGTCAATATCAGTGGTGATTATGATGGCATGAAACTGAAAGTGTATGCAGACAGGATGCAGGACAAGATCGAAGAATTGGGAGAAGTGACAAGAGCGGAGATCGTTGGCGCACCGGAAAGAGAAATACAGGTGAATGTCGATCCCTATAAAATGACGGCGGCCAGGATCAGCTTTACGGATATTGAAAATGCTATTGCCCGGGAGAATAAGGATATAACAGGCGGATTGATAGAAGTAGGTAATATGCAGCGTACGCTGAAAGTGAAAGGCCAGTTTGCTACTATACAGGATATGCAGGCGATCGTGGTTAAAAGCAGTGCGCAGGGTGCATCCGTTTATTTAAGAGATGTAGCCCAAATAATTGATACGGTCAAAGAGAAAGACAGCTATGCCCGGTTGGATGGGAAAAACGTGGTTACCCTGAATATAGTAAAGCGTTCCGGTGAGAACCTGATCAATTGTGCTGACAAAGTGAAAGCAATTGTGGCAGAAATGCAGGCGAATGAAGAATTGCCCAAAGATCTGCGGGTCGAATTTACAGGTGATACCAGCAAGCAAACAAAGACATCGTTTAATGAACTGATCAATACGATCATTATTGGGTTTGTCCTGGTATTGATCATTCTGATGTTTTTTATGGGGGTGACCAATGCCTTTTTTGTGGCGTTAAGTGTTCCCTTAAGTGTTTTTGTCGCATTTTTATTTCTGCCCATTGCAGATGCTATCGTTGGAACAAGCGTTACACTGAATTTTATTGTGCTCTTTGGTCTGTTGTTTGGACTTGGAATTATTGTTGATGATGCTATTGTAGTTATTGAAAATACGCACCGTATTTATAATAATGGGAAAGTGCCGATTGTCCGAAGTGCGAAAGAGGCAGCGGGAGAAGTGTTTATCCCGGTTCTGGCCGGCACCGCCACCACGCTGGCGCCTTTCTTCCCTTTATTATTCTGGAAAGGGTTGATCGGAAAGTTTATGATCTACCTGCCCACCATCCTGATCCTTACATTGGCGGCCTCTCTTATTGTTGCATTTTTCTTTAACCCGGTTTTTGCAGTAAGTTTCATGAAGCCGGAAGGAAAGGAATACGAGAAGCCCAGAAAAGCAGTGTTCAGGAGCAAATGGTTTATCGTATTTATTATGGCCGGTGTTTTATTACACCTGCTCGGTATGCATGGGGTGGCCAATTTCTCCTTACTAATGTCGATATTGATGGTCTTTAATGCCTATGTGCTGAATGATGTGATCAATCGTTTTCAAAAGAGAGCTTTACCGAAGCTGATGAATAGCTATGAAAAATTATTGCGCTGGATATTGGTGGGCAAGCGACCTGTGAAAGCATTTATTGGCCTGTTTGGTTTATTTATTGTGGCCCTGTTGGCATTGATGGCGAGTATCAGCACCGGCAGGACTAAATCAACTTTCTTCCCTGCCGGTGATCCGAGCTTCGTATATGTATACCTCAAGTTGCCGGTAGGTACAGATGTGAAGTATACAGATAGTATAACCAGTATATTGGAAAAAAGAGTGGAGAAGGTATTGGAGAAAGAAAAGCCGGGTGCACCTGGCAGTATTGTAGAGAGTATCATTACCAATGTTGCCGTGAGTGCTAATAACCCGAGAGACAATAACCGGAGTATCCAGTCAAATTTGGGAAGGATCCAAGTATCTTTTGTAGAATTTGAAAAGCGACATGGCAAGAGTACGATGCCATTAAAAGAAGCGATCCGGGAAGCTGTACAGGGTATTCCGGGTACAAATGTGGAAGTGGCGCAGGAAGATGCCGGCCCCCCCACTGATCCACCTGTGAACGTTGAAATAAGCGGAGATAATTTTGAAAAAATTGCGGCCGTTGCAACACAGCTATTCAACTATCTTGATACAAACCGAATAAAGGGAATCGAAAACCTGCAGGCTGATGTGGACCTGAATAACCCGGAGATCACCGTTAATGTAGACAGGGAGAGAGCGATGATGGAAGGATTGAGCACTGGACAAGTTGGTATGGAATTACGTACCGCGGTATTTGGTAAAGAAGTGAGCAAAATAAAAGATGGTGAAGATGAATACAAGATACAGTTGCGTTATACAGACCTGATGCGTAATAATATAACCGATCTGATGAATATGCGTATCACTTTCATGGATATGAATACGATGCAGGTCAAGTCGATCCCGCTCAGTGCAGTGGCAACCATTGACTATACCAGTACAACAGGTGGTGTAAAAAGAAAGAATGTAAAACGTACGATACAGTTGCAGGGAAATGTGCTGGATCCTACAATGGTAGCTGGCATTACATCCGAACTGCAGGTAAAGATCAATGATTTCAAAAGCATTGCTAAATTACCACCGGATGTAACAATAAAATTAAGCGGGCAGAGTGAACAGGAAAAAGAAACGCAGTCTTTCCTTGGAACCGCTTTCATGATCGCTATCGGTTTAATTTTCCTGATCCTGGTATTACAGTTCAACTCAATGAGTAAGCCGTTCATTGTGATCACGGAGATCTTTTTCTCGGTGATTGGGGTATTGATTGGTTATGCGCTGACGGGAATGACGATCGCTACGATCATGTTGCTGGTGGGTATCGTGGGATTGGCGGGTATTGTGATCAAGAATGGTATCCTGATCATTGAATTTACCGATGAACTGAGGGGAAGAGGTATGCGCACAAGAGAAGCAACAATACAGGCCGGTAAGATCAGGATCATACCTGTTCTATTGACCGCAGTAGCTACGATCTTAGGTTTATTACCATTGGCCGTTGGTTTCAATATTGACTTTGCAGGTTTGTTCACTCACCTGCGGCCAAATATCTTCTTTGGCGGTGACAGTGTGGTCTTCTGGGGTCCGCTGAGCTGGACAATCATTTTCGGTTTGGTCTTCTCCTTTTTCCTGACCCTGGTGATGGTACCGAGTATGTATATTATGGCTGAGCGATTAAAACGGCCGATGGAGAAATTTTACGGAACAAAATTTATTGCCTTATTAGGTTTCCTTGGTCCGCTCTTCTTCATCTTCGTAGGTATCATGTTCCTTATTCGGAGAATACAGGGTAAGAAAGTTTGGCTGGGAAAATTAAAGCCGGCACCGGTAAAAGAAGCGTAAAGAAATAAAAGGGGGTGGTTGGTTTTTTCCTGCCCGATTGAATCATTCCGGCGGGGGTTATGAAAAAGCGGCTCTCTGTGGAGGGCCGCTTTGCTTTTAATATGAGTACACAATTAAGCGAACTTTCGTTTGATGAGATGGAAATAGGTATAAGTTGATTATTTAAAAACGCTAAGACTATAGATAATGTTTAACTTAAACTCAAGCATTCTTAATGGGGAATTAAACACTTCAGCTACCTGGTGTTCATGTATTTGCTGAGTAGAAGCATTTACGAAAGTTACATTTAATGGCTTACCATCAGATGTAGGAGGATTATTGGGATCAATGAGTTTTTTAGTATTAATGTAGTCGATTTTTCCTCCACGAATTGTAGTTACACTAAAATCAATCCAACCCTGTCTTTTCTTTTCTTTTTTATTGAAAATAGCCCAATCCAGTTGCAAGCCGCCGCCATAGCCAGCCATAAACGTTTGGTCTTTTATAAGGTTCTTTTGTTGCAGAGCCCTGCACCCGTCGGGATCCTGGGGATCTGCAACATAAATATTGCTATAAAAAGAGGCAAGGCCAGCCTTGGTATTTAGGTAGGGCAATATATTTTTTTTTCTTGATAAGAATACTTTTCCAATAATGGAGCTTTGTAACACATTACTGTTATACGTTACCATTGTCTTGGTAGAGGAGTTGTTACCAAAATTAAAAGTTTGTAATTTTTTGGTGCTGGCATATAAACCAGGCGCAAACTCAATACCTATAGCCAAACGATCCAGTTTGCCACGCATAAAATATTGTGCACCAACATGAAGTGAATGTGTGACTTTAATATTCTCCGCCATATTTTTTCCGGGTGCTGCAGCTGAATAAGCTGTGGTAAGATACAACTGTGCTGAACCAACAAAGCACAATGATAAAAGGGTGAAAGTAAAGATGTATTTCATACTTATAAATTTAATTGAACCGGATTTAAAAGCCAAAAAACTTACTGGTAGAATATCACTGCAGCATATGTTGGGTCAAAACATTGATTGATATTCGAGCCTGCTATCTTATACAACAGCATTTTCTTTACTTTGGTTTATATTAGTTTAAAAAAAAGCCACCCGGGAAGGTGGCGTTTTAATATTCGTTCAAAATCAGTTACTTAAAATCCTTTCTTCTCGATCTTCTTACCATCCACATCCAGTTCAATGATCTCATAGCCTAATTTTTTCACTCCTTCCAGGATATTGGCTTTATCACCTACCAGCAGGATATTCATCTTATCCGGTGCCAGCATTTTCTTTGCCAGGCCATCCACTTGTTGCTTGGTCAATCCTGCGAGAATCTTATTTTGCTGATCCACATAATTGGCGGGCAAATTATAATCGAGTATGCGGCCAATAAATCCTGCTTTTTGTAAACCAGTTTCATAGAGCAGGGCATCTCTTTGTCCCAATGAATTTTTCATGAACTTCAGTTCCGGTTCGGTAATTCCATTTTCGCGGTAGTTCTTTAATTCTTTCATTACTTCTACCAGGGCACTGTCGGTCGCATCGGCCCGGATACCGGAGCTGAATTCAAAATCACCGGTATGCTCATCTGCGGTAAAGGAGCTGCGGGCGCCATAGGTCCAGCCCTTGTCTTCCCGCAGATTCAGGTTCAGGCGGCTGTTGAAATCACCACCGAGCGGGTAGTTGAGCAATCTGGATTTATAGTAATCGCCGGTGGCATCATATTTCAAACCCGTAGCATAACCCACGCGGAACTGTGATTGTGCCGCTTTGGGGATATCAACCATATACACTTTTGTTTTATCCACGACTGAAGCCGTTGCATTAAGCTTGGGCAGATCAACTTTTTTATTTGGCAATTTGTTGAGGAAAGCCAGTTTGGGTACTACTTCTTCCTGTTTTACATCACCTACTATCACCACTTTAACTCCCTTTGAGCTGATATAGTTATTGTAATAATACTCTACATCGGTCAATTTCATATTGCGGATAGTGTGTTCAGTACCATCTTCGCTCATGCTGAGAATGCTGTTGGGGCCATAGTTTACTTTCGCAAAAACCAGGTCTGCTACCGCAGACGGGTCAGCTTTTTGTTGTTTAAAGCCTTCCAGTTCCTGTTTTTGAATACGGCTGAAAGCGGCTTCTGTAAATTTCGGGTTCAGCATTCTTTCCTGTACCAGTTCCAATGTTTTATCCAGGTTCTTTTTCAATGACTGGACACTGAATGTGATGCCATCAAAATTGCTGCCCACATTCACACTACTGCCCAGCTTCTGCAATTCCACTGCCATTTGCTCAGCGGTATATTTTTTAGTGTCTTCATTCATCATCGCACCAAATATACCGGCGAGACCGATTTTGGCGGTATCATTGGCTTGTAATAAATGTCCGCCTGGTATGGAGATTGTTACCGTCACGGTTGGTATCTCGGTAGTTTCTGTACCGATCATACGCACCCCGTTGGGCATATCTTTTCTCCAGAACTTAGGCACTTTCACAGTTGGGTTTGCACCATTACCGGGTGTTTTGGTACGGTCAAAATTATCTTTTGCTTTGGTATAGGTTAAACCTGCATAACCATAATCAGGAGCGGTGTATTTTGTAGAATCTGCTTTATGATTATCAGCTGCAGCGATCAGTTTTTCCTGCCCTTTGGGTAACACACTCAGTAATACCGCATGCTTCCCTTTGATATATTCATTATATACCCGCAGTACATCTTCTTTGGTAACGGCCTGGTACATTTTAATAAGATCAGCTATTTTATTCGGGTTACCTGTAAAGGTTTGGAAAGAGGCCAGCTGTGATACTTTACCTGAAACACTTTGCAATCCATTGATCAGTTGCGATTCAATACCACCTTTGAATTTTGCTACATCGTCATCGGTTACTCCTCTTGCTTCAAATGAATCAAGCGCATTGCGGAACATGGAATCCATGGCGGCCAATGATCTCCCGGGTGAAGGGACCAGTTGAAAACTCATTTCACCGGCTAACTCAGATAAAGAGCTGAATGCATTGGTTTGCAGGGCCAGTTGTTTTTTTGCCAGTTGCTGGTAAAGGATCGAATTTTTTCCCTGCCCCAGTACCTGTGCCAGGCAAGCTAATGCACCCATATCCTTGTGATAGTTTGGAACAGTAGGATATTGTATCAGCAACAGCGGAAGTTTAGCATAGTTGTCTGTATAGGATGCGTAGCGATCAGTAGCTAAAACAGCCGGTGGAACTACCACAGGTTTCACTTCTGGTCCGCGGGGAATAACACCAAAGTATTTTTCTACCAGCTTGATCACTTCAGCGGGTTTTACATCACCACCTACTGATACAGTAGCATTATTGGGCCCGTACCATCTTAAAAAGAAATTCTTCAGGTCGCTTACATTCACCCGGTTCAGGTCTTCTACATACCCAATCGTTAACCAGGAGTAGGGGTGACCGTAAGGATATAAATTCCGGGAAGCGGTTTCGCCTGCCAGTCCATACGGACGGTTATCGTAGTTTTGTCCTCTTTCATTTTTTACGGTAGAGCGCTGGATCTCAAATTTCTTTTGCGTTACGGCATCCAGCAAAAAGCCCATACGGTCGGCTTCCAGCCATAGCATTTTTTCCAGCTGGTTGCTGGGAACAGTTTCAAAATAATTGGTGCGGTCGCGGTTGGTGGTTCCGTTCAGCGTACCGCCGGCGTCAGATACGATCTTAAAATGCTGTTCATCGGCTACGTTATCACTTCCCTGGAACATCATGTGTTCAAAGAAGTGGGCAAAACCGGATTTGCCGATCTCTTCGCGGGCAGAACCCACGTGATAAGTCACATCCACGTGCACTACCGGGTCGCTATGATCTTCATGAATGATCAGGGTGAGGCCATTGGAGAGTTCATACTTTTCGTAAGGAATAACAATTTCACTTGCTTTTTTGGTCACTTTTTCTACCAGTTTGGTTTGTCCGTTTACCGAGGCCGAAACGACGATGGCAAAGGCTACCAGCAACATTCTTTGTTTCATACTATTTATGTTTTTGAAGGACGACAATTTAAGCCAATCCCGCCATTAAAACATCACCATTTATCATTTTTGACCGTCAAATGCTAGAGGCTTGCAAGGCTGATTCCGCCACCCGGCTTATTTATCTGTCCATTAGCCCGTCTCCCAATAAAATTTGCAGTTAATCTGCTCCATCGTTTCGATCTGTATTCTATCTTTAAAAAAAATATAACCATGAGCTCAGCCCGCAACAACCATGAAATAGACTACAAAGTATATGGTGAAGAATTACAATTTGTCGAGATCGAACTGGATCCGCAGGAAACCGCCATTGCAGAAAGCGGCGCCATGATGATGATGGATGATGGCATTACGATGCAAACCATTTTTGGGGATGGTTCCGCTCAGCAGTCTACCGGTTTTTTGGGAAAGCTGATGAGTGCCGGTAAAAGGGTACTCACCGGGGAGAGTTTATTTATGACGGCTTTTACCAATGACGGCCAGGGGAAAAAGAAGATCAGTTTTGCGGCCCCTTATACCGGGAAGATCATCCCGATGGACCTGAAGGAACTGGGTGGTACCATCATTGCCCAGAAAGATGCTTTTCTCTGTGCAGCCAAGGGGGTAAGTGTTGGTATCCATTTTCAGCGGAAGCTGGGTGTGGGCATCTTTGGTGGTGAGGGTTTCATTATGGAAAAATTAGAAGGAGATGGAATGGCCTTTATGCATGCCGGTGGTTTTATCATAGAAAAAGAATTGAAGAACGGTGAAATATTAAAAGTAGATACGGGTTGTATTGTAGCGTATACACCCACTATGTCGTTTGAGATCGAAATGGTAAGAGGTGTTAAGAACGTGCTGTTTGGTGGCGAAGGTTTGTTCTTTGCCAAGCTACAGGGACCGGGAAAAGTATGGATCCAATCATTACCTATCAGCCGCCTGGCAGGTCGCATCGTGGCATATGGCACCTTTCACCGGAAGGAAGAAGGAGGAATTTTAGGGGGCTTGCTGGATGGAAGGGGATAATAAATAATCAGTTTTTAATAATAGTACGGCTCCTTATTTCTCCTTGCGGATTGGTTACAGATATAATGTAAGAACCCTTTAAAAGATTATTTGTTTCCAGCAAAACACTATTGTCGCCTTTTTGCAAAGTAGAAAATACTTTTGTTGTAACAACTCCCGATACAGAAGTTATTATAATCTCTACTTTGCCGGGAGAAGAAGAGGATATGTTGAGTACTGCTTTATCAGCAACAATTGTTGGGGTAATGCTTGTTATATCAAATCCTTTAGCTGTGCCATACAAACCAACAATTTTAGAAGAATAAAATTTGCCATCTAAGTCGCCAGCCCGTATCCGATAGAAAGATTTTTCAGTTGGCTGTAAATCTGTGTAAGTAAATGGCTGACGGCATCGAAGTTCATCGGCCTGGAAAGTGTGAATGGTGGAATAGCTGAGGCCATTTTCTGACCGCTGAACTTCAAAATTAGCATATTGTAGAAAACAGGTAACTGCCCAGTTAAGCTGGTTGCTATTGCCACTTCTTTGACCATTTATATAGCTTATCCTGACAGGAATACTATCGCCAATGACTAACTGTGCATGCAGATTAGATGCTATGCCTACCAAAAGAGTCAAAGTAAAAAACTTTTTCATACTAGCATTTAAGGTTATTTATATTTTTCCACTAAGATAGGTTTCCTCAACTGTAGGCCGGGTAGTACCACCTGCATTTTCCAGTGTAACGGTAAATGCAATAGATCCGGCGGGTACATTCGGCATTTCAATAAACCTACCTCTTATTTCATCTTTAATAATACCAACATTCACAGGCTTGCCATCTACTTCGGCCCATAACTGATAATCTTTAGCAGCAGATGATTTTGGCAAATGATGAATTATGATATACATTTTACCGGTACTCTTATCCCAGAACATTGTGCACCGGCAAATAGCATGGGTGCCAACGCCGTACATAGCTACCGGCGTAATAGTTGGCTTGTTTAAAATAATATAATCAGCAGCAGGCAACGTAGCAGCAGTCCCGGGCGATGATTTTAAAGCCAGTTCTTGGTTCTTTATTTTTTTTAAAAAGGTGTAATTATAAAAAGCACTTACGGCTAATAGCAAGATAGATGCGGCTGCAACTGGCCTCAGCCATTGCCTGTTTTTTTTGTTTTTGTTAATATCAATAACGGGTGTTTGTAAGGCGTCAAGGCTTTGCAAAATCCTGTTATCAACATCAGCAGGGGGAAGTGTACTGTTCTTTTGCATATTTGCTTCCAGCTCAGTTTCATATTGTAAAACAGCATCATGGAGTGCAGGGTGCTGGCGACGCAGCAACTCCAGCTCTTTTTCTTCTTCCGGGCTGCACATTCCCATTACATACAGCTCAATTATGCCTGATGATATGTAGCTGTTGATATCCATTTATACAAATTGTTTTCTTAATTCAATAATAGCATTACGCAACCTGGTTTTTACAGTACCTAAGGGAACATTCAGTGCTTTTGAAATTTCTTCCTGTGTAAATCCTTCAAAGTAAGATAGTTCAAGTACGTTTTTGTAATCCTCCCGTAGCCGGTGTACCTGTGTTCTCAAGCCAATCTGGTTGATAGCCGGTTGTTCGTTTCTATTATGTTCGATTACAGATACGTAATTACTTATATCATCGTTTTTTTGCTGCGATTTATACACTTTTGAACGGGTTTTATTTATGGCAGCATTCCTTGTTAGTTTCAGCATCCAGGTAAAAAGTCTTCCTTTCGTTGCATCATATTTATCAATGTTTTGCCAGATGGTTATAAAAACCTCTTGTAATACATCATTGGCGGTTTCAGTATCCGGGATAACCTGGAGAATATTATTATACAGGGAACACCGGTAATTCATATACAAATACCTGTAAGCCTCATTACTGTGGCTTTTCAGCCCATCAATCAGTTCTGTTTCGGTATATGATGATTGTTGTTCCAAGTAACTTCTTTCGGTTTGTAAATATCATTAAAATAAATGCTGAAATGTAGTAAAAAGAAAAATATTTTTTTCTGAAAACCTTTTTTTCTCTTCTTGTGTATATGATTAGACAACCAGCTATGAGAAAAAGAAATGATGGATAAAATGAAAGCTATGGTTAATGGGTTCATAATATAACCTCCGGTACTTTCTGTAGCGGGGAATCTTTAAAATATTTTTATGAATAAAATTATCTCCGTAGTACTTGTCACAGGTATATTTCTTTTAAGTTCCTGCTCGAAAACGCCGGAGCGTATTACTGAAGATTTACCAACAGGAACAACTACTCTTTTAACCGGATCGTTTACAAGTAACGCCCACACTACCAGCGGTACTGTAAAGGTGGTGACAGATGCCAGTGGGAAAAAATTCCTGGTGTTCGAGAACTTCAGAACCGATAACGGGCCTAATTTATTTGTTTGGCTATCACCTACTACCAGCGGTTCGCCTTACCAGGAGCTTGGTAACCTTAAGGCGATAAATGGAAATTTTTCTTATGAACTGGATGCATCTATAAACTATACCACTAATAACCGGGTGCTAATCTGGTGTAAACCTTTTTCTGTTTTATTCGGGCATGCAATTTTACAATAACAATTGCCAGGTTACTCCACAATTCTTTCTAGCAGCAGGTTTCTTTCGCAACGTATTATCCTTATTCAGGAAAGCCGCAATCAATTTATTAAACTAAAAACAACTTTTATGAAAAGAATTAAAAATCTAGCAGCTATTGCTGCCATTATGTTTTTTGTATCAGCTTGTCAGAAAGATGCAAGACTTTCTCAACCTGAAAACGATGCTGCTTCCGGCACAGCAGGCTCCGTTAGTAGTAAAACAGGCTCCGTTAGTAATAAAAACAGTGAGAATGTCGCTGGCCATGTTTATACACTCAGCAACCAGGTAAGTGGAAATGCAGTGATGGAATATAGCAGGGCATCGGATGGTTCTCTTAGTTTTATGGCATCCCATTCCGCCGGTGGCACCGGTACAGGCGGAGGTCTCGGTAATCAGGGTGCTTTGGTTTTGTCTGATGATGGAACTATTTTATTGGCAGTTAATTCCGGCAGCAACACAATTTCATCTTTCAAAATAGATAATACTGGACTTAACCTTGCATCAACAGTTGCTTCGGGCGGTATGCGGCCGGTAAGTATTACAAAGCATGATAATATGGTTTTTGTGTTGAACGCAGGTGGTAACGGAAATATTTCAGGTTTTTGGATAAGCAATAGTGGTATCCTGCTGCCAATTGCCGGCTCCACAAGGCCATTAAGTTCCAATAGCGCCGGCGCTGCACAAATTGAATTTGTAAATGATGGAAAAGTAGTTGTCGTTACTGAGAAGGCTACCAATAAAATAATTACCTATAAGGTGAATGGAGCAGGCATTCCCGGTATGATGCATTCCATCACTTCATCCAATCCAACGCCTTTTGGCTTTGCTGCTGGTAAAGAAAATAACATTTTTGTTTCCGAAGCAGTGGGTGGCGCACCCGGAGCCAGCACACTTTCTTCCTACAGGGTTAGTGATAACGGGATGATAGTCCTTGTTGATGGCCCCGTTGGCGCCAATCAAAGTGCAGCCTGCTGGGTAGCTATTACCAATAATGGTAAGTATGCTTATACTACTAATACGAACAGTGATAATCTTTCCACTTTTGCTATCAATAATGCAGGAAGTATTAGTGTGAACACGGCTATTTCGGCTACTACACAAGCCGGTCCTATTGATGCGGCATTAAGTAACAATTCAAAATTCCTGTATATACTTAATGGAGGCGGCCACAGCATCAGTGTGTTTGCAGTTGCCAACGATGGAAGTTTGAGCAGTGTGCAGACGGTACCGGGGTTACCGGTTGGAGCCAACGGCCTTGCAGCGAGATAATGGTTAATAATGGTGTTTTGATCAGAGCGGTTGCAGTAATGCAGCCGCTTTTTATTTGTTTATCGGAAATCAGGTAATGATAAATGATATATCTTCTTCAATGAAAGAAAGAATTTTAAAGCTTTTTATGTAGAATACGTTATGCTAATATTAC
>JAWXCO010000029.1:0-6140 GCA_034408705.1 Bacteroidota bacterium | reverse complement strand
TTACGCCAGCGCCAATTTAAAAAAATCGGGGAATATTTGTTATTCGGATTTTCTTAGAGCCTTCCCCGCAAAAAAAATATAGCGCCTAACGTGTGTATTGTCGAATATACGAACCTTTTATTTTTTTACACCTCAAATATTGTTTCTTTGATTTTCAGTGGTTTAGACTGGTTTATGCAAGATTTTGATGGGTTATAATCAGTTGCGACAATACACCCGGCAATTCTATGAAATGCCAATAAAAAACACTTGCTGCCATACGGGTAAACGGGCTGGTTTACTTCTTCTCATAATTTATGATCACTACTAAATCTTCCTTCCCCGTTTGTGTTAATCTATGCGAACTGCCGGTGAATGTAAGAATAGCATCGCCGTTTGTAACGGCAAATGTTTCGCCATTCATGGCCATTTCACCAGTGCCGCTGGCGATATAATAGATCTCTTCTTCTTTTTGCAAATGATAACCAATGGCAGAGCCGGGATGTAATATTCTTTTGCGAAAGACCAGTTTGCTGTCTTTGGCCTTGCTAAAAAAATGATGCGCAATGCTGGTTCCGCCACCATCGTGTGGCCCGGGTTGCCGGACCGCTATTTCTTTTTCATGCTCCAGGATATAACCCGCAGACTCCTGCCCGGCAAAGGCAGTGGATACCATTAAGCCGGCTGTAAACAATAGTACAGCGCCGACGAGAGTGGCCAATCTTTTTTTCAAGGCAAAAATTTACTTCCTTATAAATACCGTGTGCAGTAATTTTTATCCTTCTACTCTTTTGATATCTGCTCCTAATTTTCTCAATCGCCCGTCAATATCCTGGTAACCCCGGTCGATCTGTTCAATATTCTGGATGGTACTTTTTCCTTCTGCACTCAGCGCTGCAATGAGCAGGGCCACACCCGCCCGTATATCCGGACTACTCATGGTTATTCCTCTCAGCATCTGTTCTCTTTCCAGACCAATTACTACGGCACGGTGCGGATCGCAGAGAACGATCCTCGCTCCCATATCAATCAGTTTATCGACAAAGAATAAACGGCTCTCAAACATTTTCTGGTGGATCAGTACCGATCCTTTGGCTTGCGTGGCGGTCACTAATACAATACTTAACAGGTCGGGGGTAAAACCCGGCCAGGGATGATCATAGATCGTCATCACGGAGCCATCAAGAAAGGTTTGTATTTCATAACTCTCCTGCGCCGGTACATGGATATCATCACCATTAAAATTCATTTTTATACCCAGCTGCTGAAATTTTTCAGGAATAATGCCAAGGTGTTCGATGCCTGCCTGCTTAATGGTAATATCGCTTTGCGTCATGGCTGCCAGTCCGATAAAGGATCCGACTTCGATCATATCCGGCAGCATACGGTGCTCGGTTCCGCCGAGGTAGTCCACACCTTCTATCGTCAGCATATTACTGCCGATACCGCTGATCTTTGCCCCCATTCTATTCATCATCCGGCAGAGTTGCTGTATATAAGGTTCGCAGGCCGCATTATATATAGTAGTTGTTCCTTTTGCCATCGAGGCAGCCATCACAATATTCGCCGTGCCGGTAACAGATGGCTCATCCAATAACATCGCTTGTCCCTGCAGGTTAGGGGCATCGAGATAAAAGAAGCCATCATCGTGATAGGTAAAAGTCGCACCCAGTTTTTCAAACCCGATGATATGCGTATCCAAACGCCGCCGGCCGATCTTATCGCCACCAGGTTTGGGTATAAATGCTTTTTTAAAACGGGCCAGCATCGGGCCGGCCAGCATCACAGAGCCCCTCAGCTTTCCGCTTTTCTTTTTATAAGCTTCGCTGTGCAGGTATTCAATATTTACATCATCTGCCTGGAAGATGCAGGTATCACGACTGGTCCGTTCCAGTTTTACATTCATCTCTCCCAGCAATTCTATTAAGAGATTTACATCGATAATATCCGGAATATTGGAAATGGTTACTTTTTCGGGGGTCAGCAAAACGGCACTGATGATCTGGAGGGCTTCGTTTTTAGCGCCCTGGGGAATGATCTCTCCCTGTAATTTTTTACCGCCAGTTACTTCAAAGGAATGCATGTTGGATTAGTTAATTAGTTAATTTGTTTATTAGTAATCCGGTATTTCAATGTGGATATAAAGCTGTCTATCAGGCTTCTTTTTTACAAAGTAAATGCAAACCCACCTTGTACAAACAAAAAATGGCAAATGGGATACCCCATTAACCATTTAACTAATTAACCAATAAACTAATAAACTAGTATCTTTTTTTTGGGTAACCACCACCTCCGCCCCGGTTGTCTCGCCCATCATTCCTTCGGCTACCGCCACCACCACCGCCGCCACGTTGCTGGAACTTTCCACCGCCACCGCCTCTTTTGCCATAACTGCCACCCCGGTTCTCCCGGCCTTCCTGTTGTGGACGGAATGCTTTTACGTAAGGCGTATTGGTAAACGTAAGCTGACCATTGGTAATACCACTGAGTTCACTTTGTATCGCATCATCATGGACTATTTCTTTATGCCAGTTGTTATAGGCCAGTTTCATGTAGTAGGCGATCGCATTGGCAAAGCCAAGTTTCTTTTCGGGGTTTTCTTCTTTCAGTGCTTTATCAATAATGACTTCAAGGTTTTTGCCGAGATGCAATAATTTGGGTTGCCGCTTGGGATAAGGCAACGGATCGGGTTTTGCTTTTAGTGTTTCCCGGGTAGGGATGGGGTAAGGTGATTTTACATCGAGGGTAAAATCTGAGATCAGGAATAAGTGATCCCATAATTTATGGCGAAAATCTTCCACATTTTTCAAATGGGGGTTTAAAAAACCCATCAACTCGATCACAGCCTGGGCATTTCCCTGGCGCCGTTCCGGATCTTCAATGGTCATGATATGCTCCACCATCTTCTGCACATGGCGTCCATATTCCCGCATCGTCAAATGGTTTCTTGTTGTGTTGTACTCCATGTTATCTATATCCATAAAGACAAATGTAGAGAATCGGTTTAAGAGTTGAAAGTTTAAGGTTTAAAACTTTGCGAAAGTGGTAAAAGCTTTTAGCGGGAAACAGCCATAAAATCGATAGAGAATCTTAAAAAAACAGGGCTGTTTAGCCCCTTTAGGGGTTGGGCTGTCATTGCGGGCGGAGCGAAGCAAAGAAAGGGGCCCCGAACCTGGGCCCCTTTTACAAGCCACCATCCTCTTCCACCTAAGAGGTCGTTTAAAGAAAAGTTGATTGACACCGAACAGATGACTCATTACGTCCATATAACCCTAAGCGATTCATTTTTCGGGGGTAACGTGGCTCTCTGTTCTAATCGGAACATCCTCCTTTTCAGTTGCTTTATTCATAACAGGCGGTTGGCGTGAATAATGAATAAGAGCAAAATATTTTCTGGCTGAAATATTATCAAATTTGATACCAACATTGGCAGTTTCATTATGAATAGTAGAATTTAATTCACGGCCTGTTGGATTTTTAGTGTTTTTACCCGCAACTGTACTCGTATATTCTTTTACTGATCTTTTATGGGTATCAACAAAGGCAGCTACCAGTGTGATCAGCGAATCGGGGTAGGAGTATTTCATAAGTCAGGGTTTTGGTATTCCATTAATACAACAGCATAAAACTAGTTGAGATATGGGTAGCAGTCAAGTGTAGTACTGCCCGTTTTTAAAAACGGTATTTAATGAATATCCATAGCAAATGTTCCTGTGTTTTTATGAAAGAAGGGTAGCGTAGAACGGAAGGGTAAAAAAGATCAGCAATAGAGATGTTTTACGCAGTAAACCCTGCAAGGAATACCTTTGCCTGCCCCTGCCTTCTTAATTATATCAAACAGGCAAGACGGGCCCGCAAACATGATCATTGCTGTTAATACGAGGTTTTTGCTTGCTGATTACCTGGAAGGTTATGGCAATTTCATCTATGAAACTTTCAGCCGGATTACCCGGAATCACCCGGAACACCAGTTTATTTTCATTTTCGACCGGCCTTATAACCAGCGTTTTGTATGGGCAACTAATGTTCAGGCGGTCGTAACCGGCCCGCCCGCCCGCCATCCCATACTGTGGAAATTATGGTATGATATGAGAATACCTGCTGTACTGAGGAAGTATAAGGCGGATGTGTTTGTATCCTGCGATGGATTTTGTTCACTTCTAACCAACGTTCCACAATGCCTGGTGCTGCACGACCTGGCTTTCCTGCATTACCCGGCGGCTATTAAAAAATCACATTTGCTTTTTTATAAAAGATATACGCCGAAATTTTTAGCAAAAGCCAAATCCGTGGCAACCGTGTCTGAGTTTTCCAAACAGGATATCATACAACAGTACCAGGTGCATACCAGCAAGATCGATGTGGTAGGAAATGGGGTTAAAGAAATTTTTCAACCTGTCAATGCGGAAGAGAAAGCGCAAGCAAAAAATAAATACACCGAAGGGCGTGAATATTTTATTTATACCGGGGCTATTCATCCCCGTAAGAATTTGCTGAATTTATTAAAGGCTTTTTCTGTTTTTAAAAAACGGCAGCAGACCAATATGAAACTGGTGCTGACCGGCAGGCTGGCCTGGAAATATGAATCGTTTGCAGAAAGTTTGAAATCCTATAAATACAGAAACGATGTTGTGTTGACAGGGTATGTTGAAGATCATGCGCTGCATCAGTTAATCGGTTCGGCTTATGGAATGATCTATCCATCTTTGTTTGAAGGATTCGGTGTGCCGGTACTGGAAGCGATGCGTTGTGATGTGCCGGTGATCACATCTGCCGGTTCTGCCATGCAGGAAATAGCAAAAGACGCTGCTTTATATGCCGATGCCGGCAGCTACACCGGTATAGCAGATAAAATGATGTTGTTATATAAAGATGAGAACATGCGAAAAGAACTCATAGTAAAAGGCCGGGCTGTGGCTGGTCAATACGATTGGGATAAAACGGCAGCCTTGCTTTGGCAAAGCATAGAGAAAGCGGCTCAGGCTTTTTAGGTTGTTTTTAATTCAGGGGGTTATCTTTGCTCCCCTTTAATTATATATATGAATAAATCAACAATTACCATTGAAGTAATGACCGATGACAACAAGGTGCCAGCTTCTATTGCCTGGAGTGCTACGGATACAACCGTTGAAAATGCTCAAATAGCAAAAGCGATGATGATCTCTTTCTGGGATGGAGCCGAAAAAGCAGCTTTGCGTATCGATCTCTGGACAAAAGATATGATGGTGGATGAAATGGCCGATTTCTTTTTCCAGACTATGATGACCATGGCCGATACCTATGGCCGTGCCACCAAATACACCGAACAGGTAGAAGAGATGAAAAAATTTGCGCATGATTTCTATGACAAGTTCAAGGAAAAACAGTTGAAAGAGAATAAAGCTGATTAAGTTCGTAGTTCAACATTAACAATAAAGCAAAAACAATAAATTTTTTATTATGTCTCTCGAACAAAAAATAATGGCTGATTTAAAAACCGCTATGCTCGCCAAAGATGAAGCAGGATTAAGAAGCCTCCGGGCTATTAAAGCCGCTATCATTGTTGCAAAAACAGCTGAAGGAGCCAAAGGTGAGATATCAGAAGAAGAAGAAACTAAGTTGTTACAAAAACTAGTGAAGAGCAGGAAAGATTCCCTTGAAATATTTCAGCAACAGAACCGCCCGGAGCTGGCCAAAAAAGAAGAAGAAGAAATAGCGGTGATCGAAAAATTTTTACCCAAACAGATGAGTGTGGATGAAGTAAGAGGAGCGCTTTCAACAATCATTGCCACAGCAGGTGCTTCTTCTCCTGCTGATATGGGTAAAGTAATGGGAGTAGCTACTAAAGAACTGGCCGGCAAAGCAGATGGGAAAATGATCTCTACGCTGGTGAAGGAAATGTTATCAAAAAGTTGAAACTTGCCTGTTTAAGGTTTACTATTCATTGCAATTGAAATAAGCCCGCATCTTAAACGTTAAGCTGCAAACTAAAACATGCTACTCGACCTCATTTTTACCGTTATCATTGTACTGGCTGTACTGAAAGGTTATCAACGGGGCTTTGTCGTGGGTTTGTTTTCTTTAGTGGCTGTAATCATTGGCCTTGCTGCTGCGATGAAACTTTCTGCAATTGTAGCCGGTTTTATCGGTAGCGCTGTCCGGGTATCCGACGAATGGCTGCC
>JAWXCO010000028.1:0-2741 GCA_034408705.1 Bacteroidota bacterium | reverse complement strand
GTTTAGCAACATCATTAATGAGTCCATCATAATCTTTTTTTCTTTTCTTAATTGGACGTAGGACTCAAGGTCAGCTGTATCTGCTTTTAAATCCTCAATGAATAAACATATTTTTTTTCCCGTTGATTCTCGATGGTGTGTTCCAATTTGTACTCTGCAAGGAATCCGCAGAACACAGCAAGAAACAACATTAAAAACTCCCAGAAATAATGGGTCCCTGTCTGCCGACAGGCAGGCATTTTTTTCTTGCGGTATGTGCATGATGATGTACTTCCATATTACATTTATTTAAAATAGCGATAACAAAAGGAGGCAATAAATAAAATGATAAAAAGAATAAGCAATCGGATTATTCTTTTCTTACTGGCTGAGTTTTTCATATACAAAACTTGCTTATTATATAACTGCCAGCTTAGTATTTTTTAATTCTTCTCTTGCTTTTTCTTTTCCTTTTAATGATAGTAATCGGTTAGGAGCCAGTTTAAGAGAGAGTTCAAATTGTTCCAGTGCCTGTTTTGGTTTACCGGTTTCCAGTAACCATTCCCCATACATTTCATATGTTGGTTTTACAATGGCGGGTGGTCCGTAAGAATAACCCACTTTTTGTTGTAATGCAGTAGACTGTTGCAATAATTTTTCTGTTACAACAGCGTCTTTTTTTAACCAGGCTTTCATGGCTTTCAGTTGCAGTTCCATCGCTTCCGATTCCAGCAAATCATTTTTTGTCACGATAGCACGGTTAATATTGCCGCAGAGTCTTATGCCTTTATCAGCGGCTTTTGATTGTTCCATTAACCTGTCACCGGCCATTTTAGTTATTACTTCTTCCATTGCTGTTTCATCCTTTTGATAAAAAGCATTCATGCCCGTAACAAAATTATTTCTGGCCCGGGTTAATATATTCAGATCCTTATTTTCAAATGAGATAGCAACAACTTCTTTTGAATAGTCATTGGTTTCAGCCAGGTAAGTTGACTTCAAATAAAAAACATGGTTTCTCGCTTTTGGACTTGGTAATGTGCTGCAATACTTTTTTACACTATCCAGCATACTGCGGGCCTTCTCTTTATTGCCTTTTTGTAAATAACCATATTGCAACCAATGATAAGCATGATAACCTAATGCATCATTATTCAGGTTTTTTCTATCCCTTCTGTTCATTTCCGCTGCCCACGAAACTTCATTGCTGCTGATCAGTTTATCCCAAAGACCCAATGCCAGGTATGTATGAGTTGGCATATGTAAAGCATGGCCGGCATCTTTCGCTACCAATGCATATTTATCTGCTACGGCTAAAGCTTTTTCCGCATAAGCCGGATTGTCTAATGCATGAATAATGTAATGCAATGCGCCAGGATGATCAGGGTTTCTCAGCAGAATTTCATTTCCAATAGCAGCAGCCTTTTGTAAAATGCTTATGTCCTGCTCGGTGGTTCCCCATCCGTTTAATGAAAGGCTGTAAAATGCAGCCACTTCATCATTGCCAGGATATTTTTTATACAGCGTCTCCATATAAGCAGCATAGCTGCTGTCTCTTTCCGCTTTATTGCCTTTACCATATAAAATATTTATTCCACCGATAAAATCTTTTTCCAAAGTTGTTTTTGCAAGAGTCGTCCTTTCTTCGGCTGTCGGTGCTAATTGGTTAAGTAGGGCAACTCCCTGATCATAATCCTGTTCTTGCCATAAAGGATGATTGAGTGACATGGCTTCGCCCCAATAAGCCATAACGAAACCGGGTTCTGTTTTTTTTACTTGTTGAAAAGCTTCAGCCGCATCGGTATATTCAAAACTATGCAGGAGCAACATCCCTTTTTTAAAAAGCGGCTGACCCTCTTCTTTTCCAGTTACCTGGAAACTGATGTCCCCTAATGTATCTAATGGAGTTTTTTTTTTGTTCATGCAGCTGGTTGCAAAACAAGAAAATAAAATAAGTAGAAGGAAGTTGTTGGTTTGCATGATAATTGTTTTTTGGTTTCTAAATTTACTGAAATAAAAGCTGCTTCCCATCATTTACTTCAGGTGATATTCTTTTTTAAAACGCTTAAAATTTTTCAGCCTGTTTCAAAAGCCGTTGTGCATCTCTTTTACTACCCCGGTTATTGAATTTCATCCGGCGGATGTTAAAATTTATTTCATCAAGATCAGGTTTGGTGTAAGAAAGCAGAGCCGGATTACTGTCCGGCCTGCTCACCTTGTTTTTTTCATCCAGCATTTTTTCAAATTCAAGCGAATTAAAATTTTTTCCGGCAGCAATACGATAATCTTCGAATTATTTACTCTCTATTTGATCAAAAGTTTCCATATTGCGGGTACTTACATCGTACCGGGCAATGCTATCAGCGATGGCCCTCTTACTGATTAATCGTAAGCCGCCGGATTTTTTTAATTGCTGCATAGTTCCATTATCAGGGGTAAACAATACAGGAATACGGAGGCTGACCTGGATAGCAAGGTAATAAATACTGTTTCTCATATTTTTGTTATCAGCATTATTCAACATAAACATTTAAGAATCCAGTTGTATCTGTCTTGTCGTTCAGTGTTCTAAAATATTATTGAGGTGGTTAATATCTGCTACTAAATCATTAGATAGTGATTCGGCAAACTGATGTTCCCAATGTCGTTCTATTGTTTGCTCCAGTATATATTCTGCCAAAAAGCCGCAGAACACAGCAAGAAACAACATTAAAAACTCCCAGAAATAATGGGTCCCTGTCTGCCAACAGGCAGGCATTTTT
>JAWXCO010000027.1:0-3879 GCA_034408705.1 Bacteroidota bacterium | reverse complement strand
GTTTATCCAGGTTTTCATTATATAATTCTTTATACTTTGCCACTACCTGACGAAATGCGGACCTGGTGGGTATTTCCTTAAATACTTTTAATACAGAAGGAAAGTCTGCCCACCATTGATACCATTGATCATTTTTTAATGCCATTCTCAAACGCATGGCAAAATTTTCAGAAGTTCCAAATACCAGACTGTTAGATGCTGCTTCCTCTTGCTTCATGTTCTTACTTTCCTTTTTAATCAGGTAATAAGAACCTAGAGCTGTTCCCACAATCAACACCGCACCAATCCCTAATGTCTTTACATCTGAAGCGAAAGACAAAGGGCCTGCAGGAACAGTGACCATTGGCGATTTAGAAGGAATATCTGCCATACTTTACAAACCAAGTTTGATTTTTGCTGCTGCCAGTTTGATTGGATTATTAATTGCTTCGGACAGCTTCACAAGTGATTCCGTATCCAGCTTATCAATAATCACAGATGCAGCGGTTAATTTAATAAATGCCTCTTCCGGAGATTTGGCTTTGATTGCAATGTCGTATTCGAAAATTTCCATGTTCTTAGGTGTTAGATATAAGGTTTCAATAATCATTCATCATTACCCATTGCATCACTAGCCATCCCTTCTTTCTGATAAATCATACTGTGAATGGAAGTCAGATCTTCTTTTTGCTTGGATAAATAATAGATCACCTGAGAAAGAATTTTGAATTCTTCAGGTGTAAAGTCTTTACGCATTTGATCCGTAATTTTAGTATAGGCATCTTCAGATCCTTTAGGTCTAAAAGAAACACTTGCCCCTTCAGCTAATGAAGTAGTAGCCACTTTATTATCCAGATTCCCAAGTCCTAACATTTGCTGAATCTTTGGACTATTTTGTAAAGTGGCATCTACGAATCTTCCTCCAAAGGCTCCCAAAATATCGGCAAACGTGGAGGCTTTGGCTTCACTTTCAAACTTCTTGATCTTGCCCTCTAACAGATCAATATACTTTTCATTTTCTACCAATTCCTTGCCTAACCCTTCCATTTTTTCCTGGAGTCTGGTTTGTTCCCATCGCTGTTCTGCTTCCATGAGCCTTTGGCTCAAAATGCCTTCAAAACTTTGATTTTCAAATCCTCCCATACTTTGCTGCGGCATAGGTGTTTCCTCACCCATCCTGAACAAGTACTTGTCGTTGTGATTAGATTTGCCTTGATACACAACAATCTTGAGTTCACGGCTGTCACTTCCAATGTGTTGGCTATAAGTTTCAAACAGATTTAAATTATCTGTCCTTGGCACAATTGGAAGATTGTCCACATAGATTTCATATTGTGGTTTCCTTCCACTCTGCACATGGTTTTGCATCATCTTATAGATGGTTTCCACGGCTTCAGGCGTATATTTTTTTATGGCAGCAAGCACTTTTTTTTAATTGAGAATGGAGAATGTTGAATTGAGAATTTAATTTTAGACTAGAACTATTAATAATTACACATTACTAATTAACCAAAACACATACAATGAATTTGATTCGTTTAAAATCATTGTCATGGTTGCGGATCAGGATGGTTCCGCGGTGTTCGTAGCTTTGGTCGATATTGTTTTCCTGGGTGTTGTATTGCCCGTAATCGCTTTCCACCACGACTCCATCCGGTACATCGACAATAAAATACAATGCATTATTGCTGATAATTTCTTTTTTAAAGGGTTCATAAGTATCAATGTTAGTTCCTAAATCAAAATCGTAAAATATCTGCCTTTCTGCAGGTTGCAATACAAAATCCTTAAACTGGAAATAGTAATTGTTATACTCCAGTTGCTTTACCCTTCCGGGGATATAGTGATATATGAATTGTTCTGTCATCTTTAAATTCGTTCACATACCAGGTACACCCACAGGTTGTATTTTAGCGGTTGCCCGTTTCCAATCAGATGCGGATTGTTGGGTAACCTTTCAGTTTTATGAACTACCACATCTATGAACCGTGAATCATTGTTTACATCTACTGAAGTGAATTTGTCTTGAAAAGCAAAGGGCTTTTTTCTAAACAGGATCTCATGCGGTTTGGTATCTGTTTGAATTGTGAACCAATCCCATTCTTCCAAAGCATAATTTTCCCATTGTGAATTACCCAGGGCAGGATTTGTACATCTGTATAATTGCGTTCCATAGATCCAAATGGAACCTGTCTGAAAACCGATGGATGCATCATCTTTTAAATTTGGTTTTCTTCCTCCATTGAGTACATTTTTTTTTGTAGGATGTAAATAGACAATTGGAAGGTTCGTGTTTTCGTCAATTTGGTGCTTCAGATCTGCTAAAATCTGATCACCTTTATATATGATGTTGTTACCTGCATTTCGATTAGGAGTATTTCCAATGCAAGCGTTCAGATAATGACTTTGTGCGATATAGTGTTTTCCTGTAAAGGCAGAATATTGAAAAGAGCTTTTTTGATAGAGGTTAGGAACATAATAATACAATGGATTGCCTTTTATAGAAGCACTCACGATAATATCATTCTTATCTTTGGACAATAAGGAAACCTGCCCTAACGTTATTTCGGGGTTATCATAATAGTTGTGTGTAATAGAAATAGCCTGCACTCTTTTTACTGAAGTAGGCAATTCCATTTCAAACTTATGATATACCTGTTCGATGGTGAACTTTTTAACCAGATACTCATTTTTAACAAAAGAAAGATTCATTTTTAGTGATGAGTTATTGATTTTTAGTTCTTTAAAATATTTTTAGGTGAGGTATAACTCACATGGGTAAATAGGCAGTTGATCTTTAGGTCAACTATATTTTTCAATGCTCACCTCTTTAAAACGATAGGTCAGCTTTATCTCACCTCTTAAATTCTCAATTCAAAATTCTCAATTCTCCATTCAAAATCCTCCATTCTCAATTCAAAATTCTCAATTCTCAATTAGATGAAGCATTCAAACCTGAACTCTATATCATATGGGTACTTAAAAACAATCGGGTTCAGCAAGGGATCATATGCTTTTAAAGGATCTCTTAATTCATACCAGGGAGCAAACAAGAGAAAGTTTTCTGTTTTCATTCCTGTAATTCCCATGTCCGGAATCAGGTTTTGATCCTGGAAAATAACGCCGGCTTTTACATATCCGAAGCTGTTTGCCACGCCATCATTTCCGTCTAATTCAGCCAGATATTTGCTAAATACCCCGTTTGCTGTATCTTCTCCTGCATATACCTGGCTAATGGGCGCTTCTTCCAAAAGGCTTTCACTTCCGTTATAAATGCTCACTTTGTGCGAGAGTGTATTTCCTGGGATGATCACTCTGAAATCATTCCTGATAGCCACCTCATTCACGCCCACCCTGAGAATTTTCCCAATCTTTTTATCCAGGTACAAAGTCTTGAAATACCAGGTGTTAACACCGGTAATGGTTATTTTTAAGTTCCTGTATACTATTCCCATGCCCCCTAGCCCCCTGAAGGGGGAATTTATTTATTTACAGAACAGGGTCATTTTTACCTTGTATTGATAATGCAATCCGTCCGGTGTTGGAAAAGGAATGAATGGATTGTACTCATCTTTGTACCTGATCACAATTCTACCGTTTCCGGCTTCTATTCCTTCCGTACCATTGATAGGAATCATCCTATCTTTGGCAGCTACAAAATCATTATTGTACAAAGCGAACAGTTGCATATCATCGGGAAAGATTTGCTTTCCGTTAATTTCCATTCCCATAGAAGCGCGTCCAATGGGATTGTTATTGTTCAGAAACAATTCAAAACCAATGATCTTTAATATATCCTTATCCAAAGTTTGGTTTAGGTTCATGGTTACCGTTTGCTTTAAAGCATCCGGATTCACAAACCCATTATTTACCTCCCATTCTAATGTCCTGAACTTATAC
>JAWXCO010000026.1:0-38868 GCA_034408705.1 Bacteroidota bacterium | reverse complement strand
GCTCTTACTCTTATTGCCTGCTTCGCAGGGAAGTCACCTGAAACATGAAGGTGGGTCAACATGCAAGAATGATGGGTCAACATGGCAAGAATTTACACAAATTCCAAAAGTCACAACAAAACATAGGGACAAATATGGCTGTTGTGATGTTCATGGTTGACGCATTGCAATTCTTTAAAGGAAAATCAAAAGAAGAAATCAAAAAAATTGCTTTTGAAATAGCCATGCAAGGAACTCAGGGTTTTAGACCTGACAATAACGATTATAGAATAAGTTCAATTTCAGGTAAGACGTTTTCAGGTTATCACATACTAGCATATTACTATGTGAGTTGGATGTTAGCTATACCAGATATGGTCGATCAATTGAATTTACCATACGATGACGAATATAAAATGGCATTAACATTATATAAACCGAAATAACTATGAACGAAATAATAAATGAATTAATAAAATTTAGGAACGAAAGAGATTGGGAACAATTTCACAATGCTAAAGACCTTGCACTAGCAATCAATATTGAAGCTGGAGAATTATTGGAATTATTTCTCTGGAAAAATGCTGAAGATGCAAACAAAGAAAAAGTAAAAGAAGAGTTAGCTGATATTTTTTCTTTTGCATTTCTATTAGCTGATAAATATGGCTTTGATGTAAAACAAATTATTCTTGATAAAATAAAAGTAAATTCTGAAAAATATCCAATTAATAAGGCAAAGGGAACTGCAAATAAATATGACGAATTATGAGTCTATCTTTTGAGTTATCAATTGAGGTTTCAGAAAAATATGATTTTACTAAAGAATCATTAAACAAGATTGAACAAAACACTTGGGTTAAAAATCAATGGCCTTTAGTTTATTTTATTCAAAACGATTCTATTAAACTTGCCTATGTAGGTGAATCAACTAATGCTTCTAATCGAATAAAAAATCATCTGGCTAATCCTGAAAGATGCAAGCTTGATAAAATATCTATAATAGGATCTGATAAATTCAACAAATCCGCAACATTGGATATTGAATCCAATTTAATTCAATACATCACAGCAGAAGGCACATTTAAACTTCAAAATGGTAATTACGGTTTAGTCAACCACAATTACTATCAACAAGACCTCTATAAAAATCTTTTTAAAGAAGTTTGGAACAAACTTATTGAGAAAAAAATTGTAACAAAATCCTTGACTGAAATTGAGAATTCTGAGTTATTTAAGTATTCCCCATACAAATCACTGAATGAAGATCAGTACAATTCTGTTCTTGAAATATTAGATGGGTTAACCTCAAAAAAATCAAATAGAATATTTATAAGCGGAAGTGCGGGAACTGGAAAAACAATACTTGCGACATATTTGATTAAATTATTAAGTTCAGATGTGGAAAATTACCAGCTGGAAGAATTTAATGAGGACGAGTTGGTAGAAATTAATTATATAAGGGAATTCAAGAATAAATTTCCAAATGCTAAAATTGGATTGGTGATAGCAATGACTCCGCTAAGAGAATCTTTAAAAGCTGTTTTTCAAAAAATTCCAGGTTTAAAATCATCAATGGTTATGAGTCCATCCGAAACTTTCCAATCTAATGATCAATATGATTTATTAATCGTAGATGAGTCTCACAGATTAAGACAATATAAAAACATTGGTTGGAGGGGTGCATTTAAAAAAAATAATGAAAAATTAGGATTGGATAACAATGGCAACGAGTTAGATTGGATTATTGCAAACAGTAAAAATCAAATTTTTTTCTATGATTCAGCTCAATCTGTTAAGCCCTCCGATGTTGACTCTTCCAATTTCAACAAATTATTAAAGGAGAAAAACACATTAATGCTCGAGTTGAAATCTCAAATGAGAGTAAAAGGCGGAAACAATTACATTCAATTTGTTGATGATTTGCTTCATGTAAAAAGGAGAATGACCTCAAAATATTCAGAAGAATCATATGATCTCATTCTTTTTGATTCATTTAATGAACTATATTCTGAATTATTGAAAAAAGAAGAACAATTTCAACTTTGCAGAATTGTATCTGGATATTCTTGGGAATGGCAATCGGATCCTAAAAAAAAGAACCCAACAACTGATGCAATTGACATAGAGATAGAAGGCTTACAATTTCAATGGAACCAAACCTACAAAGACTGGATTAATAATCCTAAGGATATCAAAAATCCTTTGAAGGAAATTGGTTGCATTCATACGGTTCAAGGATATGATTTAAACTATACAGGAGTAATTTTTGGCACAGAAATCAATTTTAATCCAATTACAAATAAAATTGAAATTGACTCAAGTAAATATTTTGATACATATGGAAGAATCGGGGCAAATCTGGAAGAATTAAAAAGTTTCATTATCAATATATACAAAACCATAATGTACCGTGGAATAAAAGGTACTTTCATATACGCTTGCAATAAAGAATTAAGAGATTATTTAAAACAACATATCGAAACATTTAAAGAAGAAATTCCATTTAGAATATTGCCATTTGATAAGGTAAAGCCCTATGTAAATTCGGTGCCACTATTTGATATATCTGCTGCTGCAGGAAGTTTTAGTGATGGGCAATTACCTTCAGCTGATTTTGAATGGATTGAATTGCCAACTAATATAGCTGCAAAAAAAGATTATTTTGTTTGCAAGGTAATGGGAGAATCTATGAATAAGAGAATTCCCAATGGCTCGTATTGTTTGTTTAGTAAAGACGAAGGGGGCAGTAGAAATGGGAAAATCGTTTTAGTAGAATTATACGATAAGCAAGATTCAGAATCTGGATCAAGGTATACTATTAAAGAGTACAATAGTAAAAAAGTCATTGATGAAAATCAATGGAGTCATCAATCCATTACTTTAAAACCGTTGTCAAACGATTCAAAATACGAGCCTATTGAATTATCTGGAGATGAAATTAACGGTTTAAAAGTAGTTGGAATATTTGTATGCGTATTATGATAGAAATATCTAAATATTGTCTTGTCCGGAAATAGGTTTACACAAAAAAGTAAACTTATGGACATTAAAAAACAAGCCGTTAAGGAATACCTTGCCGTTGTAGGTACCCTATGGCAGCCTACTATCCGAAAAGCGGTTTGCCGCTATCAAACAAATTGAGATAATCGGAGAAGCCTGTAGCCGGATGCCGGATAAATTGAAACTGGAATATCCTGATATTGAATGGGGGCCAATCCGTAGTTTCAGAAATATTTCAATCCATGAATATTTTGGTGTAAGCTTTCATTTCGTGTGGGAAATAGCCCAAAACGATCTTCCTGTGCGAAGCAACAATTTACTGATGTATTACCGGAATTATGAAATGCCCTTAATTAATTATAACCCGGTTTTATACAAACAAATCAGAATATAGATTAGCTCCCGGCACCACCGAATATTTTTCCAGATCAGTAATTCCTTCTTTGGCCAGCACCTGCTCATCAACAAACAAGTTGCCGGTACATTCACCAGAAGGTTGGCGAAGAATATAGTACGCTGCATCTGCCAGTATATCCACGGTACGGCTCATGTTTGCCAGCATCTGCCCTCCTAATAAATTTCTTACAGCGGCAGTATCAATCGTTGTTTTTGGCCAGAGCGAATTGGCAGCAATCCTGTCTTTCTTTAATTCTTTGGCCCAGCCAACTGTCATCATGCTCATGCTGTACTTGGTAATGGTGTAGGCCACATGCTTCTCAAACCATTTTGGGTCGAGGTTGATGGGTGGAGATAAGGTGAGTATATGTGGGTTCTCTGCCTTTCTTAAATGTGGGATACAAGCTTTACCAACTAAAAAAGTTCCCCGTACATTGATGCTGTGCATCAGGTCAAATCGTTTGGCTTCTGTTTGCTCAGTAGCTGTTAATGAAATAGCAGAAGCATTGTTTACCAGTACATCAATACCTCCGAATGTTGAAATCGCTTTATCTACCACATTTTGTATCTGGTCTTCAAAACGAATATCGCATTGCACTGCCAATGCTTTTCCTCCGGCTGCTTCTATTTCTGCAGCTGCAGAAAAAATAGTACCTCCAAGTTTGGCATTTTCCTCCACACTTTTAGCAGCAATAACAATATTAGCTCCTTCTTTGGCTAATCGTAAGGCAATGGCTTTTCCGATGCCACGGGTGGCGCCTGTGATCAGTATTGTTTTGTTATTGAATGACATAGTATGTTGATTTAGTATAAAATGATTTTATTTAAACCCACCCCTTTCGGAATTTTCTTTATTAAAAGTTAACACTACCCCTCCAGGGAGGGGATGGAAACTCAAGAAGCTTTAAAACTAAAATTCCGGCAGCATGGGTTTTGTTTGTACAATATCTTCTATTTTCTTTATTACTTCTGCTGTTATTTTATCCCGGGCTTCCAATGCTTTTAAATTTTCCAATAATTGCTCTTTCCTGGAGGCACCTAATATGGCAGTAGTGACGTTAGGGTTTTTAATACACCATGCAATACTTAGCTGTGCCGTTGAAACACCCAGCTCATTGGCAAGGTTGCTGAGTTGTTTTATTTTTTCCAGGAAATTTTCTTTCATCCACCGGTCCTTAAGCCAATCAAATCCCTCAATGGCAAAGCGGCTGTCTTCCGGAATACCATTATTGTATTTTCCACTTAATAATCCGCTTGCAAGTGGACTCCAGATGGTGGTACCCATGCCTACGGTTTTAAACAGCATCAGGAATTCATTTTCCATTTTATTTCGCTCCAGTAAATTGTATTGGGGTTGTTCCATAGAAGGACCAATCAACCCGTATTGTTGTGCCACACGATGTGCTTCCATTATTTCCACGCCACTCCATTCACTGGTGCCCCAGTATAAAATTTTTCCCTGCTGAATCAGGTTGTGCATCGTCCACACTACTTCTTCTATCGGCACGTTTTTATCGGGGCGATGACAGAAATACATATCAAGATAATCCAATTGTAATCGTATCAAGGCTTCCTGACAGGCTTCTATCAAATGTTTTCTGCTCAACCCAGACTGATTAGGTTTATTTTCTTTTCCCCGCCAACCCCAGAAAGCTTTCGAAGAAACGGTATAAGAAGTCCGGTCCCAGTTTTTCTTTTTCAGCACCCGTCCCATCATTTTTTCGCTTTCTCCCAACGCATAGACTTCTGCATTGTCAAAAAAATTGACACCGTTCTCATACGCAATACCCATTAGCTCATCTGCAACGCTGTCATCTATCTGCTTATGAAAACTTACCCAACTACCGAATGACAATACACTTAATTGCAAGCCGGTTTTACCCATGTAGCGATATTCCATAAATCCGTTTGTGGTTTGATATTTTAGTTATTACCCCTGCAATTCCCAGGAATCCTAAAGATAGCCGATTGCTATTAACCCAACATCGAACTAGCAGGGTAATAAAAAATTTATTGCGGAAACCCGTCTTCTTTTACTTTCAACTGGCCTGTTGGGTAGCGGAAGGTTATTCTGCTGAAATCCTGTGTAGCTTCTAATCCTTTTCCAGGGTAAATCTTTCTGTCGGGGGTAAGATATTCTGCGTAATTATCAGAATAAAAAAGTTTTGTATTCTGATCCCACCAGAGGTCCTGGCACTTCAATGTATCGCCGCTACGGCTGATCACTACTACACTATCCCACAGGTACACTTTGTTGAGGTTCTCATAGTATTTCCCTTTCCGGCTATCCAGCCAGGTTTCAATGACGGTACTGCTATCATAGAAATCGCAGTGCAATGACTTTGGGAATTCAGCATACACCGTATCGCCAAATACCCGTATCATCAGGGGGGCTTTTAAGATAGCCCTCAGTTTTCCTTCCTGGCTTAGAAAACTTACCACGTTGATAGCTTCCTCTTTCATCACCACTTTCTTGGTAAAGTCGGTCACCACTTTCACATCATTCTCACAGCTTAGAACAAAACAGCAGCCTGTAAAGAAAGCTGCTGCATGGATAATTTTTTTATAGAAAGTGAAATTAGTCATACTTACGTTTGATGAACCAGAAGTCGCTGAGTGAAAAGCCCAGTGAGAACCTGAACATACTTTCCTTCAGCAAATTATCATTATTTCCTCTTTTACCGTATTCAAACGTTAGATTGATCAAAGTAACCTGATTAGGAGCCTGGCGGCTGATAGCCACTGGTAAGCCCATTCCAAAAGAAGCTCCGAATTGCGGCAATTTTTGCTGCACTTTTACATAATCAGGACCAGTAAAAAATCCGAACCGGTAAGCCACATTACTGAAATAGTTTCTTTTTGGTACCGGGTTCAGCTGAACACCCAATTTTATCTGCCAGCTATTTTGTACTGAGTCAACCTGGTTATAAAAACGATACTGGCTCCAGTTTTGCTGTGTAAAGTCCAGCCCGATCATCCATCCACCTTCTTTATTGGTCAGCGCTGTTTTTTGTGCTACAAACCCTACCGTGTAAGAACTGGGAAGATTGATCTTACCTTTTACATCCCTCAGATCGGATACACTATCCAACCGCTGGTTGCCCTGATTAGGATCGAAGTAAAAAGTTTCTCTTAATACATCTTGTGTTGCATTACTTTTTTGCCCCCAGTTACCAAATGCACCAATGGTCAGCATTATCTTATTGTTTAATGGAGTTTTGTATTGCAAACCTGCATTAAAATATAAGCTGCCAAAATTGGTCTTTGTTTCATAATTGGCCTGGTAATAATCAACCGTGTCGTTAATAAATGTTCTGCGGGTGCTATAATCTTTTCCTCCAAAATAATAGCCCCCGTTAATACCTACGCTTAGTTTCTGTTCGCCATGCTTTGTTTTTTTGGTAAAAAGACTAAAACCCGTGCCTACGGATGCCAGGTAGGAACCACCTTGTCCTTTATAGCTGGTAGTAGCGCTATCGATTGGCAGACCAGTAAGCGGATCAACCAGTCTTTCATTGCTGACAATATTGTAGCTGATTCTTGAAATAGGACGTAAACCAAAACTCAAGCCCCAATTATTTTTTAAAGGCACACCTACCTGCACGTAAGAAAACAATGCATTACTGGCGGTAAATTTCTCTGCAGGTGATGGCTCCCGTAATGAGCGGTTTTCAAAATTTAATCCTACATCCAGGATAGTCCTTCCGGAAACCAGTTTCCTGGATTTGGGTTCCAGCACGGCCTGAAAAGAAGAATAAGAAGCCGGGTTATTGAAATTGATAGAAAGGAAGTCTGAATAACCGGCAGCAATACCGCCCATCGCCCTATTGGTAATATGAGTACCCGGAACAAGATCACCAATGCCATAACGGGAATAAGGTGAATTATCCTGCGAGAAAACAGGGGTAAAAGCAGTAAGGAAAAAGACCAGGACAGTCAGATAATAGCAGTGTAACGTCTTGATTCTCTTAGGGGTTATTAACTTCACAAATTGCATACAGACCTTTAAAAATTAAATCAGGGTCTGCAAATATCTTGTTTTTAAGGTGTGAAGCCAAATACACTATATCACCCCCGGTTAACAGGACGTTAAAGTTCCTGAAACGCTCCCGGTAAGCCTCTATAAAACCATCGATCTCCTTAGCCATGCCCAACACCACACCCGTCAATATATTGGTAGTAGTATCGTACCCAATCAGGGGCAAGTTACTGTCCGCTTTGATCAATGGTAGTTTGGCCGTGTAATAATTCAAGGCTTTCAGCCGCATTTCCATGCCGGGAGAGATCGCACCACCTACAAACTCGTGGTACTTATTAATGAAGTTATACGTGATACAGGTGCCCAGCCCTATGACGAGGTTATTTTTATCCGGGTAAAAATGAACTGCTGCTGCGGTTAGGGCCAGCCGGTCTGCACCGATCGTTTCGGGTTTGCCCACCGGTGTTGTAAATGCCACTTTCGTCAGGTGACTGAGTTTATGAAATTTAGTTTTAGCAGCTAGCAATTCCTCCATCGCAGGATTATGATCGATCACAGAAGAGAGGATTGATTTGTCAGGCCGGTACTCATTGAGCAGTGATTGGATGGTCTCAACCGAATCATCCGGGATCACTTTCACTTCTTTCAATTCCTTATCTAAAAAGACAGCAATTTTTTTCCGGGTATTACCAAAATCAAAACAGAGTGTTGTAGACATGTTGTGTTTTAAGGGGGAAATACAAGTTGGCAGATTTAATCAGGCAATAACTGCATTAGTATCTTTACCAATATGCCAAAGCGTATCCGCACTTAAATCAAGTTCGTACTCTGGCCATTCAGCATACAATTTTCGATTCACTACTTTATAAAACGCCTCCGGTCTTAATAAAGGTGTAAACGCTTCTCCTTTGAGATAGGGCAACATATCTGCAATTTTGATACTTCCGTCAGAAAAAGCACACAACAAATTAAAATTGTCCATTGGTTCTATTGAGACGATTGTACGCATATATTTATCTTCATCCTTCAATTTTAAAAACCGAATTACCCGCAACTGCCAGTTTCCAATCAGCTAACAAAGCCTCTTTATGAATCTCAACCCAGGCTACCACTAATTTCAATTTATCCTTAGGAAAATCCCCAGCCAGCAAGTTTGCTCCGGTAAAGAAACGACTGCATTGTACTCAGCATATTCTATATGGATATGCGGCAGACTATGCTCTTTATTATCATAATAAAACATCCTAATAATAATTCCGTAAAACATGGAGATAACCGGCATGCCTTTTCATTAAACTGGAACAATAAAGTTACTTATTTCTAACTAATAGACTATTCGGTTAAAAAAGAAGAGTACTTTCCGGGTATTACCAAAATCAAAACAGAGTGTTGTAGACATGTTTATTTTTTTCGGCAGGTTTTACTTTCCAAAATCTACCCCGCCCAGGTTTTTAAAATGTCCATTCAGTTTTATCTTCTCTTTCAATTCCTCCATACCAGACAGCATTGGTATCACTTTGGCTAAATGCCGTTTCAGGTATTCCTGCCGTTGCCGTTCATCGAGTAACAGCATTAATTCGTACTCTTCTTCAAGAGAAAGACCGATATGGTGGGCTACTTCATAGGAGGTCAATTCGCTGTCTTCTTTCTTAAAATCCTTTTCCACTTTTAGCAACAAGTGCAGTTCCCGGATACCCGCCATCACTTTCCGCATCAGTTCGGGCACTCCCTTTTCATAATTATCAGGATAATTAACGATAGCCCCGCTGTATAATTTATCCGGCACTTCTTTGATGATCTCCAGCAGGCGGAAAATTTTGATGCCCTTTGTCTTAATATCGATTTCCCCATTCTCATATACTTTCGATAGTTCAGCAATTTCCACCATACAACCGTATTCCTGCATCTCGTTTTGAATGACAGCAGAAATCCCAAACGGTTTTTTGGCCGCATGGCATTCATTGATCAGTTGCTTATACCGGAGTTCAAAAATATGCAGGTTCAGATTTTCACCAGGATATACCACTATGTTCAGCGGGAATATGGGAATGAAATTGGTCATTTATATCAGCAATATATTTAAAGATGATGAATAATAGAAGGGTGTTGCGGGTCGAGTTGATTTTCCTGCATAAAAAAAGGTGGTTCCGTAACAAATGCGTTTATTTCTCCTTTTAAAATAACATTGGACAAGAGATTGTCGGCGCAAAAAACAATGGGCTTTTGATTGGCAATGAGGTGCGCCGCCGTTGAATTATTAATCGCATAGGCATGCGTACAATCATGGTAACCGGCTTTCTTCAGGTGTTCTGAATAATACTGAGGGAGCATATTACGGACCATCACCGGTGTCCATTTGATCAACCGCAGCGGGCTTATGCTTTTATAAAACAATTGTTTTCGTTTTAACGCAGGCGTCACTTTCTCATGTTTGGTATAGCCCAGGTAAACCAGGTCCCAGTTGTCGGGCAACTCTTTTATAACCGCCGAAAGCATGGAAAGGTTTTCTGTAAGGGGCATTACATCATCTTCAAATATCAATACCCGCTGGTAGTCTTTTTCAACTATATGCTCGTACAACCCCCTGTGTGAAAGTGCACAAGCCACTTCGCCGGCATTCATCGCTTTGCCAACCCGGTGTAATTTTTTTGCGCTTGTCTCGTCATAGATCGTACCATCCGCTTTTATCTTTTGCCAGTCAAACAGTTGCTTATCTGTTCCAAAATAAAACTCAAATGCCAGCCCTTCTAATTGTTTTTTTACCTGTACATGCCGGTCCGTTGCTCTTTCTATCGAAACAACAAAAATCTTTTCAAAATAATTTTCAAGCAGCCCGGCTGATACACGGTCTATCATCGTGATCGTTTTTGTTCGTAGCGTTCTTTCAACAGCACATATTTTAAAAAGGTATAGTGTGCCGACATCCTGGCACAAACATACCCGTAGTGACCATCTAAGAAACCAAGTTTGATAAAAAAGTATTTGAAAAAAGTAAACCCAGGCGCTAATCTGATTTTTACCCAGCCTGATCGCTTGCCCAGCCGAAAATATTTCTCCGCCCCCAGCACTGCATAGTTCACCGTTTTTGAAGCATAATCAGCTATATCCACCATAGTCTGGTGTAAAATACAGCCGTCCAATTTTTCTACTGTTACTCCTTCCGGAATAATTAATCCTTCATGTACTTCTGCATCATCCCAGTTGACCTCCTGCCGGTTGAACAATCTTTTTTGCCGGTCATTACCCCATTCTCCGTAATTGATCGCTTGTGTTCCCAGGAAATTTTTCCTGCGCAGGCTGTACACTATTTTTTTATTAGCTAGTTGCAGGTTGAGCAGTGCCGCCTTTAAGTCAGTATCCATTCGTTCATCCGCATCCAGTGAAAGGACCCAGTCATATTTCGCCAGTGTGGTGGTTTTTTGTTTTGTTTTTCCATACCCTTCCCACGGTCCCTGGTGAAGGGTTGCCTTATACTGGCGAATAATATCGGGCGTACCATCCGTACTGCCATTATCATACACCACAATATCATCTGTCAACCCCTGAAGGCTTTCCAGTGTAGCGCCAATAATGGCCGCTTCATTCTTACATACTATGATTACTGATAAAGCCTGCATAAGGGTACAAAGATTACATCTTTTCGGCGTTCAGCCATTTCCACCACCATAAAATGATAAAGGAGTATATAAAAACACCAAACTGGACCTCCAGGCCAATATCAAATAGAAAACTAAAAGCTGCTGTTGCGTTTAACAAATACCAGCTGCCTTTCTTCTTTGTTTTTATCAAAAAGGGGGCCAGCATAACGATGCTGAACAATAAAAAACCGGGCCACCCGCAGGCTGCGCCATATAAAAGCCACTCACTACTAGGGTATATCTTATCCGTTTCGATCATAGTCGGATATTTTTCTACATACCATTTTTTTGTTGCTGCCAATACATCTCCAAACCCTACCCCGGTCAGAGGATGGTCATTCATCACATGCCAACCCCCTTTTAAAGAAAGAATCCGGGCGCCGTCATTAGAGCCGGGGAGATATTGAGCCTTTTCAAAAAAACTTTTGTCGTATAGAAAATACTGTACCCGGTTATGAAAGCTGGCAATGGTTTTATAAGCGATCAATGGCATTGCTAACAGAGATGCCAATAACACAAGTCCAAATTGCCAACGAATTTTTTTTGTAAGCAACCAGCAGGCTAAACCAGTCACCATGATATAAAAAGAAAAGAGACCCGTCCTGGCAGCAAGCAGATGCAGAAACACGATCAGCCACAAGGCAGTAACAGCCAGCACAGCTATTATCCCTTTTGCTTCTTTTCTTTTTATTATAATTAATCGGCCTGCCAGTAAAATACTTACACTTACCAACCAGCTGAAACGAATATGATCGTTTCCCAATGGAGTAAGCATAGTTTTTGCCTGCAGGTAGCTGGCATTTACTTCAGCTATATGCCAGACATAATGAAACATACTCCAGCTGGTACCGGCTGTAACCAGCCCGATAAAAATATAGCCCAGCCACTCCCATTGTTTTTTGTTAAACCAATCCCCGTAACCACCGGGAGATCCTGCAAAAGCCAGCGGCAAAAACAGCAACGGTAACTTGATACGGAGAATATCGGCCCATTCGTTTTTATCGGCACTCCAAAAACCGGACAAGGCTGGTATAAAAAATAATAAACTCATACCCCATAACAACGGGGATGCAAAAAAGGCTGACAGCTGTTGCTTATATTCCTTGTGAAAAAAAGAAACAGCAACAAAAGCCATCATCGCCATCGATAAGAGGGCACGGGAAAAGAACAGGGATCCCATCATGACAACGATAAGCATAAAAATGGCGGGCCTTCTCCATGAATGCTGTAACTTGTTCTGCATACTTTTGTACACGCTTCTGCTTTCTTTAACGCTTTCCAGTGCGGGAGAGGAAGGAACTGTGTACATAAACATACGATTTGGTTTTTATTCTATGTGGCAGGAATTATTACAACAAATACAGCAGGGTGATGTAAAAGCCCTGGCCCGCAGTATTTCACTCGTGGAAAATGAACACCCGGGGTATGAGACCCTGTTACGATCACTTCCTGTATTAAATACAAAGATCATCGGTATCACCGGGCCACCGGGTGCCGGTAAAAGCACATTGGTGGATGCACTCATCGGCTTACTGGCTAATACCGGTAAAAAAGTGGCAGTGCTTTGTGTCGACCCTTCTTCCCCCTTCAACCTGGGTGCTGTGCTCGGCGATCGTATCAGAATGAGTGACTGGTACACGCATCCTAATGTTTTTATACGGTCATTGGCGACAAGGGGTGCTATGGGAGGACTGCATCCAAAAATTATAGAGATTACGGACCTGTTAAAGGCATTCCGCTTTGATCTTATAATCGTGGAGACGGTGGGGGTCGGACAAAGTGAGATAGAGATCGCCGGTCTTGCTGATGTAACTGTAGTGGTGGTGGTACCCGAAGCAGGCGATGAAATACAAACCATGAAAGCCGGGCTGATGGAGATTGCCGATGTTTTTGTCGTCAATAAAGCTGACCGGCCGGATGCAGATATTTTTGTCAAAAATTTACGTCAGATGCTGGCACCCACCTTCAGTAAACATTATAATGAAGTACCGATTGTAAAAACGGTGGCTTCACAAAAAGAAGGCGTGATTGAACTTCTCGATATCATCAGTCACCAGTTACAGAAATCACATGTGTCCGATAAGACCTTTTGGCTGCTTGCCGAAAAAGCCTTTTATCTGATTGAACAGAAAAGGATGAAAGACGTGGATAAAATGGTATTGAAAAAAGAAATCGAAGCCCTGTTTCAAAAAGGCAATTTTAATCTCTGGAATTTTGTGGAAAAATATATCCAATAGTAACTGCTGCTTATGCTTTACAAAACCAGTCATACATTTCTGTTATTTTAAATAATGACCCTGTCTCTCGATGAAAGTAAACTTTCTTTTACCCATAACAGCAGTACCTGCAGGCGGGCCAAAAGCAGTATTTGAATATGCGAACCGGATGATAGCTGACGGCATGCAGGTATCAATTATTTATCCAATACTTTATCGCAGAGATGAAGCTATGGCTGCCTCCTTTCTTATCAGGTTAAATGCAAGCAAAAAAGTAATTACCAAAAAACTTAAAAACAGGTACTCGGCCAGGAAATGGTTTAACATCCATCCGGCAGTAAAAGAAATACTTGTGCCCACTTTGCAGGAAAAAAATATACCTGACGCAGACATTACATTTGCCACCGCATGGGAAACTGCTGAATGGCTGAACACCTATTCCCCAAAAAAGGGGAAAAAGATGTACCTGATACAACACTATGAAGATTGGAGTTCTACAAAAGCTGAATTGAATGCTACCTGGAAAATGCCACTGAAGAAAATAGTAACAGCAAAATGGCTACAGGAGTATGCTACTTCGTTAGGTGAAGAATCTTTTCATGTAAACTATGGTCTTGATTCAACATACCAGATTGTCATCCCGATTGAAGTTAAAAATCCTTGCCAAATAATGATACTTAATCATTCGCATAAATGGAAAGGCACTGCTGATGGGTTGACGGCTATTGCAAAAGCCAGGGAAAAAAATCCAGCTATACAGTTAATTCTTTTTGGCACCGAAAAAAAACCAGCGAACATTCCAGCATGGGTGGATTATTATGAAAATCCTCCCAACTTAAATGAGTTGTATAACAAATCTGCTATTTTTATTTCTCCCAGTTGGACAGAGGGATGGGGGATGCCAAGGGCAGAGGCTATGAAGTGTGGATGTGCAACTATTATCAGCGACGTAAACGGTCACCGGGATTTTGGCATTAATGGAAAAGACCTGGTACTATTTCCCCCGAAGGATATAGATGCACTAGCAACCGCCATTACAGACCTTACAACAAATAATAAAAAGCGAATTGAAATAGCTACTTCAGGAAATAATCTTGTACAAAAATTTACCTGGGAGCAATCATATAATACATTCAAGCAATATCTTTAAATTAAAATGGTTGATGATAATGGATTTAATACCGAATGCGGGCCTGCCCAGGTTGGCAAAAAGTGAACCGGTCAGCTTAGAAGTAGAACCCGGTAAAGTTTATTCCTGATGCAGATTTGGCCTCAGTGAGAAAGAACCTTTCTGCGATCGTGCACATAAGAAGATAAAAGGCATGCTGTGTGAAAGTTGCCTTTGACAAAGCACAGGTGGTTTGGTTTTGCCAGCGTAAACAAACGAAGACGCCCCCACTTTTTAAGACACGCTTAAAACGCTGAATCGCTAAAAGAACTTCTGCTTTCGTATAAATTGCGAAAAACATACAATAACTCCTTCGTAGTTACTACAGCAAATAAGTTATTAAGAGCTGTGGATTTTACTTATTCCACAATCAATGAAAAGTTTCTAATTTGTCAGGCAAAATGGGAAAGATTTACCTGTACTGTAAACATATTCCTGCAGCCTTCAAACGAATTGCGGTTAGTATAGCTTTTACTTTCTGTTATTTCTTTTCTGCAAGTGGTCAAACCACCGATATCGGCGGCATTGTGAATACCTATCATAAAGTAATAGAAATTATCCCTTCCAAAGCCTGTGTTCGTATCACCAATATCGCTGCGCTTGATATGAACAGCAGGGTGATGCTGGTACAAATGAAGGGGGCAACGATCAACACTTCTAACAATGCAACTTACGGAAATGTCACTTCGCTGAACGAAGCTGGTAATTATGAAATAGGGACGGTCTGTTATATAATCGGTGATTCCGTTTTTCTTTTTCATGATCTGTTGAACACTTATAATACGACCACGGGCAAAGTGCAATTAATTCAGTTTGGGGAATATTATTCTGCTAATGTTATTGATACCGTTAAAGCTCAATCCTGGGATAGTACAGCGGGTACCGGTGGGGTTATTGCAATTTTTTGTGACCAGGATTTAACGCTGACCAAACCTATTTATGCTGATTCGAGTGGGTATAGTGGCGGGGCCTTTCTTTTGCATGGCGGTACTTGCTCTGATGGGTTTCCGGCAAATGGATACGTTTCAAATCCTACCAGCGTGGGTTCACTTTTTTCAGGTGCATACAAAGGAGAAGGTGTTGTTGGTTCACTGACAACTGCACAAAGTGGTGGACGGGGTGCACCAGCAAATGCTGGCGGTGGCGGTAACAATCACAATAACAGCGGCGGCGGCGGCGCCAATCTTAACGGTGGCGGAAGAGGTGGTGGAAATTCCAGCAGCGGTGTGCCCTGCACTTTACCATTCCCGGGAGAAGGAGGAAAAGCGCTAAGCTCATCAGCCGGAACAAAAATTTTTATGGGCGGTGGTGGTGGGGCAGGCAACACCAATAATGGAGCGTCAGCTGCCTTTAGTTATGGAGGAAACGGAGGAGGAATTATTTTTATATGGGCCGTCAATTTGGTTGGGACTGGTGAACTAATAACGGCCCGGGGCGGTAATGGTGGTAACTCCGCTTCAGATGGTGCCGGTGGTGGTGGGGCTGGTGGCACCATCATACTGAACATATCTAATTATTCAGGTGCAGCAACTACACAGACAGATGGCGGTAGTGGAGGTACTTCAAACAATGGTGGGAACCTCAATCGTTGTTTTGGCGGAGGTGGTGGTGGAAGTGGCGGTGCTATTTATTTCACAGGGGCGGTCCCGGCAATAACTGTTACTACTCTTGCAGGTGCAGCAGGCCCCGAAATAGGCAGAGATGCCACCTGTAACCCAACCCCACAATCAGCTGTAGCCGGCAATGCAGGCCAAATATTTTCTTCCTATACTTTTTCCCGCTCAACCGCAACAGCTGGTTATTGCCGGGTGCTGCTTCCGGTAGAATTTATTGCTTTCAATGCATCCGCTATCAATAAAAAAGTGCTGCTTGACTGGCAAATAGATAATCCCGAAAGCCTCAAGCAATCTATTGTTGAGCGGGCTGTTGTTGCTAATCAATGGACAGGAATAATGAATGTCATCGGTAATGACGCTATGCGTAGCTATTCTGCCATTGATGAAAACCCTTTGCCGGGCAGGGTGCAGTACCGTATAAAATTTATTGACAAAAAGAATACAGTATCCTATTCTCCGGTAAGGCAGGTGATAACCGGAAAGGATAATGAGTTTGTCTTTTATCCGAACCCCGCCAGGGATAAGATTATCGTAGCTGGCAATTTGAATGGCCTGGCCAGCATCAGGTTAACTGACCTGTCTGGAAAAATTATTATAGAAAAAAATAGTGTGGCTACTCCTGCAACAATTAATCTACCCCGGCTACCTGCGGGTATCTATATACTCCGGGTCAACCAGGTGAGCCGGAAACTGATCATTCACTAATACTTATTCTCCGCCATCACAACCTATAGGTGCCCCCGGAGGAATTTCTTTATGTATGGTTGGTTTGGCCAGCGCCGGTTCCTTCATTCGTTCCAGTGCGAGTATAAGGTGTCCTTTATAGGTTTCATCCGTTGTCGTTTTAGACTGGACTTCTATCACAGTTTTTAAATCACTCAATGTTTTTGCAAGAATAGATTTTACGGCAAAGGAATTATTATCATTAACACTGGCGGATAGCAGGTAAGTGAGTACAACCTGTTCTGTTTGTAATTGGATCAACTTTTCCATACCTGTCAAACGCTGGGCTTTCCATGTTTTTGCAAGCAGGGAATTGATCATTGCTGCCACACCCAGGCCATTGTTTGCTGTTTCATATTGCAGCATCCTGTTTAGCCGTTCGCTATTGAATAAAAAGGATAACGGAAGATCAGCAGCGGTTTCGGCTGGCGATAAGGCATCAAAAGCCAAGCCTGTTCGCTTTCTGAATAATTCCCTGGAGAAATCATACCCGGCAGGTCTTGGCGGGATCAGTTGCACGATCCTGTTTGGCAGTTGTAAGAATTTCGGATCCAGGCAATCCAGGATAGCATTCAATGCCTTTTGTTGTTCTTCTTTTGTCAATGACTTCGTTACTGTTTGCCCATCGCCCCGCAAGGCATAGGTATAATACATCCCTCCTACTAATTTTGTGACGGCTTCAATTTGATAGCGATGATAAAAATAAACAGGGACCAGCACATCTTCCAGCATCGCCATGGGCATACCGGGTTTAATATTTTTTTCTCCGAACTCTTCCAATGCCTTTGCCCTTACTTTCATGGTTTCTTTCAATTCCGTCACTGCATTGTTTCCATTATCCCATAAATGTGCTTGCGGATGAAGGCCACCCGGCCGCCTTGCATCCTGGTCAGAAATAAACTGGAGACCCTTAACAGCAGCATCGGTTAGTATCTTATTGAGCGCCGATCTTTCATCGGTACCGGCAGCAAATTCGCGGTAGCCGAAGTTAATAGCTGCTTTATCCCATTCGCCTATTTTATTATCATACGCATCACTAAGATCGATTTCCCCGGCAACATTCAGCTTTACCGATGGATGCGGGTAATCCATTACGCTGGCCCTGTTGCTGACACTGGCCGCATAGTTATGCATCAGGCCAATGGTATGTCCTACTTCATGTGCTGATAATTGTTTTAAGCGTTCCAATGCCATTTTCAGCATTTTATCATCCGCCGGTATACCCCGTCCGAACTGGACATCCGGGCGGGCGCTTTCAAAGGGGGCTAATAAACCCTGGGCAATCAAATAATCCTGTCTAACCCTGAGTGAACCTAATGTGACATGTCCTTTTATTATCTCTCCTGTACGGGGATCTGTTACAGAAGCTCCATAACTCCATCCCCTGGTGGAACGGTGCACCCAGTTGATCACATTGTAACGGACATCCATAGGGTCCGCATCTTCCGGTAATAATTTTACCTGGAAAGCATTTTTATAGCCTGCGGCTTCAAATGCCTGATTCCACCAGCTTGCCCCTTCCAGTAACGCACTGCGAATGGGTTCCGGCGTACCATTATCCAAATAATAAATGATCGGCTTCACCGCTTCGCTCATCGCTGCCGTTGGATCTTTTTTCTTCAGGCGATGCCGCATGATATAAAATTTCTCGACCGGTTCGGAGATCGGTGTACTGTAATCATAAAATGAAACGGGATTATAACTGCTTCGGGGATCAAAGACCCTCGGTTTATAGTCGTTGTCGGGGAGCTGAACAAAGGATTGATGCAAACGCAATGTAATCGCTTCGGCAGACGGCGTTACGGAGTTCACATAGTTTCCTGTATTCCCATCATTATTGACAAATGTAATGCTGGTCTCAAATTCTGTATTCAGGGGGAAATTTTTGGTGCGGGGCAAATACATGGCTGACCTTGTTTTATCCAGTACATAATTGCCCTGCTGGTTGGCTCGCAGCCGGTTCGACACCTGCATCGCATCCCGTATTAAAAAATCGGTCGCATCTACAAGATAACGATTACCCGTTTCTGCCTCTGCTGTAAATCCCCAGAGGGTTGATTGGGCAAAGGATTGCTCCACTGCTCTTTTCTCAGCTATATCATTGGTAATGGCCCTGTAATTATAATTGGGTTCGGTTAAAAGGATCTTTCTCCCGGTTTTGGAAAACTTGACAATCCGTCCACCACCCAATAAACCCCTGTCGAGGCCCACATCATTGGAACCGAGGCCTGCCGGTAAGGAAGTCACATATAATATCTCTTTATCCAGCTGGTCTATTTCCAGCCATATTTTACCGGTATTCTCATCCCAGTAAAAGTTTATAAATCCCTCGTATTTTTTGAAGTCCTTTGTTTTTTCTTCAATGGAAGTAATTCCCTGCCGGGCCGAGGTGGGATTTTGTGCAATTACAGAGAATGGGGAAAGTAAAATTAGCAGAAACAGCCTTTGCATAGCAAAATGTATTTAGCTGTTTAAGATAAGAAATTTCAAATCGCAGGGCCCCCAATTATTTTGGGTGGTCATCAGTTCTGCTTATTATTGCTCCACCAGCGGTAACCGATATAACCGACAATGGCAAAGGGGGCGAAAGCGAGGTAAAGTATCCCGGTGTTCATGCCTTTGGCAGGCTTCTCACCGAGCTGTTGAGTCGTTTTAGTACAAATGGAGCACTGGGCAGCTGCCCGGTCATATAAGAGCGCTGAAAGGATAAATGCAAACATCACGATGATAACAGCTCTCTTCATATACCTAAATTGGACCGTAAAAATACAATGAAATGGGCTTTTACAAAGATAAAAAGGGCAACAAAAAACCCGTTTTGTAATAACAAAACGGGTGGAGAATAGTTGTATCCGTGCTTATACGGCCTGTGAAGTCATTTTTTTAGTTTGTTTCAGCCTTTCGTTCTCATCCAAAATCACTTTCCTCATCCGGATAAAGCTGGGTGTTACCTCGATACACTCATCCTGTTGGATATATTCCATACATTCTTCCAGTGTCATCAGTGTTTTGGGAGCAATACGGGTAGCATCATCACTTCCACTGGCTCGGTGATTGGTGAGTTTTTTAGGTTCTGTTGCATTTACTACCAGGTCACCGGGTTTAATGTTTTCTGCGATGATCTGGCCAGCATACACTTCTTCTGCAGGGTCTACAAAGAAGGTTCCTCTATCTTGTAATTTATCGATAGAGTAGCCGGTCGTCTTTTCTGTATTCTTGGAAAGCAGGACCCCATTACTTCTTCCGGGAATCGGGCCTTTCCAGGGTTTGTATTCTGTAAAGCGGTGGGCCATTACAGCTTCTCCGGTAGTAGCGGTCAGCATTTGTGTACGTAAACCGATCAATCCGCGGGAAGGGATCTCAAATTCCAGGTGTTGCATTTCACCCTTGGTTTCCATGATCAGCATTTCACCTTTGCGGCGGCTTACCAGGTCAATTACTTTACTGGCGAACTCCTGCGGTACATCTACCACCAGGTTTTCATACGGCTCACATTTCTTACCGTTGATCTCTTTTATAATTACCTGCGGCTGGCCGATCGTTAACTCATAGCCTTCCCGGCGCATGGTTTCGATCAGTATGCCCAGGTGCAAAATACCACGTCCATATACCATCAGGCTATCGCCTTCTTCACTATCTTCTACTTTTAAGGCCAGGTTTTTTTCTGTTTCCTTCATCAGTCGGTCACGCAGGTGACGGGATGTTACAAATTTTCCATCTCTACCAAAGAAAGGGGAATTGTTTACCGAGAACAACATGTTCATGGTAGGCTCATCTACACTGATCACCGGTAATGCTTCAGGTGTTTCAGCATCGGCCAGTGTATCACCAATATTAAAACCTTCAATACCTACCACGGCGCAAAGGTCACCGGCTATTACTTCTGTTACTTTCTTCTTGCCCATTCCCTCAAACACATAGAGCTCTCTCACTTTTGTTTTTTTGATACTGCCATCGGCCTGCATCAAAACTATGTTTTGTCCTTCATTCAACACACCACGGCTTACTTTACCAATCGCAATACGACCCAGAAAAGAAGAGTAATCCAGTGAAGTGATCTGCATTTGCACCGGTCCTTCATTTACTTTGGGTGGCGGTACATATTTTATAATACCGTCCAGTAATGGCTCAATGCCTTCGATCTGCTCTAATGTATCGTTGAACCAGCCATTTTTTCCTGAACCATAAAAGGTAGGAAAATCTAACTGTGCTTCAGTGGCATCCAGGTTAAAGAACAATTCAAAAATGGCATCATGTACTTCATCGGGGCGGCAATTGGGTTTGTCGACCTTATTAATAATAACAATAGGTTTCAGGTTTAACTGCAGTGCTTTTTGCAGTACAAATCTTGTTTGTGGCATAGGGCCTTCAAAAGCATCCACCAGCAGGCAAACTCCATCGGCCATTTTCAATACCCTTTCCACTTCGCCGCCAAAGTCGGCGTGACCAGGAGTGTCAATAACATTGATCTTTACACCTTTAAAGACAACGGATGCATTCTTACTAAAAATGGTAATCCCTCTTTCCCTTTCCAGGTCATTACTATCCATGATCAGGTCACCGGTTTCCTGGTTGTCCCGGAACACGTTGGTCGTACGTAATATCTTATCTACCAGGGTAGTTTTACCGTGGTCAACGTGGGCAATGATTGCGATGTTTCTTATTTCCATAAACTCATTTTCTCCGTAGGATTCATTTTTGACAAACGAGCGGCGAAGGTACGATAATTAGGCGGGGGTAGCAAATGAAACAGACAATTAATACAGTCTTAACCCTGTTTAAAACAAGGATTTATATTAGTTTTATCAAAATTGCCAGTATGAAATTTCTCAAATGGTTCGGCATCATCCTTTTAGTAATGATTATCGTTTATTTTTTAGGGCCGCAGCCAGCCACTCCAAAATTTACCAACAACCTGCCTTCCCTACCCGCCGACCCAACAGCACTTGAGGAATATATCCGGAACAGCGAAGCTAACCATCAACTAAAACCTGACAATGAAGCCCGTATCCTCTGGCTGAATGATTCGCTAAAAGCTGCGACTCAATATGCAGTGGTGTACCTGCACGGCTTTTCTGCCAGCCAGGAAGAGGGTGATCCCGTGCATTATGCATTTGCCCAAAAATTTGGTTGCAATTTATTTTTGGCCCGCCTGGCAGAACATGGGGTCGACACAACAGAACCTTTATTAAACTTTACTGCTGAAAAACTCTGGAATTCTGCCAAAGAAGCTTATGCCATCGGTAAAAAACTCGGTAAAAAAGTGATCCTGATGGCTACCTCCACCGGTGGCTCCCTGGCCTTACAATTAGCGGCTGAATACCCGGATATTGCCGGGTTGATCCTCTTATCTCCCAATATCGCCATCAATGACCCCAATGCCTGGCTTTTGAATAACCACTGGGGATTACAAATTGCCCGGCTGGTAAAAGGAAAGTACAATATATCGAAGGATACTTCTGCTTTATCTGCACAATACTGGAATAATAAATACCGGATGGAAGCCACTGTTCAGCTGGAAGAATTGCTCGAAACAACCATGAGGGAATCTACATTTAAGAAAGTAAAACAACCTACCCTGCTGCTGTACTATTATAAAGATGAGGACTACCAGGATAATGTGGTGAAAGTGTCTGCCATGAAAAGAATGTTCAACCAGCTTAGTACACTACCTGCTTTAAAAAGACAGGTGGCCATTCCCAATGCCGGCAGCCATGTGATCGGGTCGTATGTAAAATCAAAAGACATACAAACAGTACAAAATGAGTGTGAAAAATTTGCAATGGATATCCTGCAGCTAAAATAAACAACCAGTAAGGAATAAAATAAGCGAAGGGTTTTGGTTAACACCAAAACCCTTCTGTTCTCTTTACTGGATCTTCTTCGTAAGAATTAATCTTTCAATGAAGATCTTAATTATATTCTTCGGTTTTCCCTTCGAATATATTCTTCAAGAGAGCTCATTTAAATATATAAAAGACCGTGCCAGATATTTATTACAAGAAAAATAGATTGCTTTTTATGCTCAATGAGGTTGGTTAAGTTTTCCAAAAGAAGAAGTTTTCGGATGATGAAACATTAAACTTCTCAACATCCAGCTATAAGTTTTTTGTGCCCATTCCTGCCATTTTACCTTTGTATTTTGGGGTTCAACATATTCAATATTATTCATTGTCATTTTGATAAGGACTGGCTTTTTGTTCTTAGCCATGCCCTCCTCAAAATGTGCAGTGGAATGAATTTTGCTCACAATGGTAGCCTTCCCACTTACTTCCAAAAAATAATTACGGCCTTTTTTAAAAAAATGCAACCGCACAGGAAAAACCTGTTCGCATTCTTTTAGAGACTGGGAAGGACGGTGGGATAAAAACCACAATTGTCCTTCTTCATCAACTTTTATTGCCTTAACAATATCATTCGGCATTCGGTTGAGACTATTGCTCATGCTGTACATAATAGCGCTTTGCAGGTCCCCTATTTTTTCGCTAATAAACTGAAGATTGGTGTCCATGATTATGTATTGTTTTAAAAAAATATCCAAATCTGGTACCACTTATTTTTCTCTTGTTTTTTCTTCAATGTGTGGAAAGCTGTGTAAGAATTTCTACATTATTCTATTGATTTTATCCCTACTTATCAAACCCCTGCCGGTAGTAAGTTATGATAACAGGCTGGCATGGTTTTTCTTTTTTCAAGAAAACAAATTGTTCATTTAAAACTAAAAATCGCTTGTATGGAAAAAAATGAAAAAATTGCCGAAATCCTTAATGACCTGATTGAAATTAACAACGACCGTGTTGATGGCTATGAAAAAGCAGGGAAAGAAACTGCAAGTGAAGATGCAGATCTTCGTTCTCTCTTCACTGAAATGGCAAACGAAAGCAGGGATTACGCTGCCGAGTTAAGACAACTTGTCTACAACACAGGTGAAAATCCTGCTGAAGGCACCACAGCAAGGGGGAAAATTTACCGGGTTTGGATGGATGTTAAAGCTGCCATCACGGGTAAAAGCCGCAAAGCGATACTGGCCTCCTGCGAATTTGGTGAAGATGCTGCCCAGAGAGCTTATGACGCTGCCCTGGAAGAAAGTGAGCTCGCTGGTGAAGAACGAAAACTTGTAACAGAGCAAAAAACAAAGCTGAAGAAAGCTCATGACAAAATGAAAAGGATGAGAGATACGCAGGAAGCGTAAAACCCATAGCGGGCCTGTATATGAAATTTTACAGGACCGCTATTTTATTGATAATTTAACCGCACATCAACAATACCAAAAATAGATACAATGACACTTCGGCAAACAGATAATTATATGAAGGTATGCATGAACAGCTGGCTATTATGTGAAGCCTGCATCCATTCAGAAAAAGAAGCTTTATGGCCTGATGAAAAGTTTATTAAAATTTGTAATGATTGTGCGCAGTCCTGCATTGGTCTTGTTGCCCATTTCGTTAGTGATTCGAAAACAGTTAAACAAACCGTGTTCGATTGTTTTCTTTATTGCCGTGAGTGTTATAACGAGTGTATGCTGCATCCGGAAGCAGATATTGCCTATTGTGGAGAGGTATGTAATACCTGTGCTGAAATGATAAAAGAGTTACTGATTTTTAATCTCAACTAGTTGCGGTGGATCATTAATTGGCATTAAAAATGGGCTATGCATCGACAGCCTAAACACTATAAAAATACACTATGCTGGCATTAAAAAAATCCTGGGAAGAGATAAAGGAAAAAATTAAAGAAAGCAATATTGAATTGACAGACGAAGATCTGCTCTATGATCCCGGGCAGGAATCGAAATTATTAAAGCATTTAGCTCAAAAAATGAAAAGAAGCCCGGAAGAAATTCAAGCCTGGATAGAAAGCGTGTCATCTACCGAAGGAAAAGCATCCTAATTTTTCAGTTCCGTTGGCCTCAGATCGCACTACCATGTAGTTGGGTGGCTCATCGTTCATATTTATTGCAGTTATGGCATGAAAATAATAAGTAGCTCTGCTTGCTAAATAACACCGGCTTAGTTAAAGCCGTATCACGATGCCGGTTTTAGTTGACAACCACTTTTCTGGTTTCAATATTGCCCGCTAAAACTTGTTATAGCATCTGCCTGGGATTTTCAATTACAAACATTGCTGTCTTCTTAAATTGATCTGTGCTCCGATTAAAACAAGCCTTGCCTGGCTATATGCTGCATAGGTTGACAAACAGAAAAATATTAAAGTCATAATATAAAATTCCTTGGCATAAGTGGATTCAGAAACATGTATTAATCGTTGACACGGAATTGCATCTCAGATATGGTAACTGTGTTGGTATTACTATTGTTTGATTTTATGAAAACCTCGATGTAGTCATTGGTGATCAAATCAACTTCTGTAGCAAAGGAAATTTGAAAGCTCTGGTTGTTAGAAGCTGCAGCCATAGAGCCATAAGGCGTAGCTATAATTACGCCGTTTTTAGCGATGGCTATTGAGAAATCGCTGTTGCTAACAGGTGATCTTGCTCCTATAATTACAATTATTTTCCCGGTGATGGCTTCCTTGCCCAAAAAAGTGATTTTATTATCAGTTGCTGAAAATTTTTGTTGTTTCGATACCGTTGTGGCGCCAGCTATTTTATAATACGTACTCGCAACCGGCAAAGACGTAGCCGTGCTATTGTTGTTCATGTATAAAAAACTGAACGATCTTGAATTAGGTATATCGGTATTAGACACCATTTGCCAACCGGGTGTATAAGAATCAAACCCATTTAAATAAGTGCCCACACCCCGAAACATATTGGTCGTCATACGGCCTCTTAAAATAGTCGCTCCTGCATTTAATTTGATCCCCGTTTGCCCGCTGTAAATAAAATAATTGTTGGATAAATCAATATCATTAACTGTAAGCCCTGCAAGAAATTCTATACCCTGTCCAGCATTTATGTTGGTGATAAAATTTAATACCGAACAAAATTTTCCTACGTTACCTGTTACCTTAATACCGTCTGCACAATTCCAGTAGTTTTTTTCAATTGTGATGGCATTAAACCCGCTCACCTGGCCAACGCCCAATGAGGGAATTCCTATTTCTACTACAGAACAGCTTGAGAAAATGTTGCAGAATTTGGTACCTGTTGCATCGGCAAAATCATAGGCTTTGGTTGTGCCACTTATAGGTATAACGGCAATGCTCTCCATAAAAACACTAACACCCGTACTTCGCAATATGCCTCCGGCCACGGATGACATAATACCGTCTTTACCGGGGTCTGTCCCCCGGAGCCCTGCTCCATTGAGATTAAGGTAATTGGGTGAAATATTTACAATGCCAGAGAATACATACATTTTAGTAGCATCTAATGTGATACTATTGCCCGAAGGCGTTGGCAAATCGGCAAGTGAGTACACATATACCAGGTTACTTGCTGGATTTGTGAATGCAACGGCCTCCCACTGCGAATTTCTGTACACATCGGTGGTTTTGGTAGTGATATTGTAGATATGAAGGCCATTAGGTGGAGAGGTGATGGCGTTTCGCTGGGTGCTGGTCATACGGGGAATCAGTAATCCGGTTGTGGTGGATGTAATGTCCAGCATTGCTTTGCTGTCTGGAATTGCACCTGTGGCATTGATTCCGATTTGTGCATTAAGCGGTGCTATTAAAAAAAATAAAATAGAGGCCGTAAATAATTTTCTCATTTGTGTAGGATATTTGGATGTCGAGGTAATAAAGATGTGATAAAGTAACTCCTTTTTCTTATAAAGAGTATTGATATAAAAATATAATAAGGCCAGCTACGAGTATATTCTAACTCCAGGGCTTTCTTATCTACCCTTTTTTAAATGTTTATACCTAATTTTCATTTTACTATCTCTTTCGACCTGTGAGAAATCAGTACCTCCATGCTCACTTTTTTACTTAGTACAAAAGACTACTATAAGGCAGGCAAATAAAATAGTAAGGGAAGGCTAAGATGAATAGAAGGGCAAGCTGTGAAGCGGATAATAGTAAGAACTATAAAAAAATGAAAGGATGATGACATGGCTACAAGTCAATATCAGAAATGATATGGCAGGCAATGGCATAACGGGTTAAATCAGCATTGGTAGAGAGGGTGAGCTTTTCCATGGTATTGCTACGGTGAGTGCTGATGGTTGTCAAGGTAGGGAAAGCGAATCGGCTATTTGGCTAATGGTCTTACCCAGGGCAAGCAGTTTAAATATTTCAAATTCCCGGTTGCTCAGCAATTCATGTGATTTTTTGGGGTATCCGTTTTTTCTAATAGTTTTTCTGCAATTTCGGGGGTTATCTATTTTTTGCCTAAAGCAATCCGGTGTAACCAGGCTCTTTTACCTTGTTCGCGCAAACAAAGAGTTTGGCCTCCGGGCAGCCCTTGCTATCAGGATTCGTTGTTTTTGGCCCATGCTTACACCCGTTCCCTCTGCTCCAATTTTTGTATTAAATCCCAAAGGAAGGCTTTCAATAAAGTTCTTTACATTGGCTATCGCAGCAGCCTGGCGTAATCTCTCCATATCTATCTTTTCTGAACCTACTGCTATATTCTTTGCAATAGTATCAGAGAAAATAAAACTCTCCTGCATGACCACCTCACAATTAGCCCTCCATGCTTTGTGACTTATATTGCTCAATGAAATTCTACCAAGCTTTATTTCTCCATTCTGGGGCTCATAGAATTTAAGCAGTAATTTTAACAAGGTTGTCTTTCCGCTTCCACTTACTCCCACTATCGCAGTAGTTTTTCTTTTTGGAATTTTTAGATTAATATCTTTCAGTACTGGTTCATTACCTGCACCAGGATAGGTAAAACTTACATTTTCAAAATTGATTGACGGGGTATCAATATATTATGTTTAATCACTAAATCATAAAGGGCTTCATGTGCTTTTGCACAAGGCCCGCAAAATAGGCTGCACCCTACTACTATTTGGATCAATGAATCTGCATTTCCCAATTGAATATCACCTTCAAAAGGTGAGGTATCGACCTGCCTTTGCTGTTGTAACAACGTCATAAATATCTCCGGACCGTTTTTAAATCTTACTCCCTTAAAATATTTATTTGTTGCCTCTTTTGTCTTATTTATAAAAGGTCTTACTAGCAGCAGCCATCCAGTGGCAACAATAGAAATAACTAAAACAAATAAGCCTGCGGCTCCCGCTTTAACAGATTCAAAATCTATTCTCTCTATTGAAGGAATCAATAAGCCAACTTGCATCCATATTATAGCAATAGTAAGCAGGCACAGCACACACCATTTTTTTACAACCTTCCACTGATAATACAAGGAAAAAAAGGTAAGTGGTAATGAACAGAATGTAACAGGTACAAGTATAGTAATTGAAGATTGTACCGAGTCAGAAAAAAGTGTAATGCAAAGGATTAAGAACAATGAACTAAACCAGATAATCCCCATGTCTGCCCAACTGATCCATTTAAATAATTTTGATTTGTTGGAATGTAGTACTGCATCACAATCAGTATTCTTGCCAGTTTTACAAAGCTGCTCAGTAAATTCATTACTAATACCTAATTCATGTTATGCGATAAGTATGGCGATTCCAATACCTACAAGTGTTGTAATCAGCAGCACAATCATTATCCAGCTAAAATTAATTGCCACGGCAAAGGCAGCAAGACTGATAAAACCCATAGCAGTAATCCCTATTACCTGCTTCTTTTTCTGTTCCATAGCAAGCCACTTGTCATTCTCAGCGTTCTTAAACACCCCAGGTTTTTCAGCCATTAATGCCACACCATCCCATTCGGTAAGAAATGAGGGGCGACTTTCAAGAAGTTGCTTAACATTAGTGACAATAATTAAACCGCCCTTTGAACCAGGAGTATGTGCAAGAAAGGGAACAGGTAGCTCATTAACCCTTTCCTTATCTACTACGATAGAAGCATTTTCAATTGCAAGCTCGTCCAGCAAATCAGTTACGGATACTAAAGATGGATAGTCGCTATGCGACAACAATTTCTCTTTTACAAATGTGGATGCAACCGGGATTCTAAGGATTTTCAACCAGTGGTAAACAGTATTTTCCAATTTCAGACTCATAGTCTAGGTTATTAAGAAGGTAATTATCAAAATGTCAATGCGGGCAAAATGAGTTTTTATGACTTAAAACGGCCATATTTAGTCCAATACTTAAAAGAGCTCTATGCCCATAAAAACAGTAGTTTTTATCTATCCGAAATTCTTAGCTTTCTCTCCAATACTTATTGCATATTTCTGAGGGTCCAGCTTGCCTAACAGCGAGTCGGTACGGGATTGAGAAAAACAAGCAAATGAAATACATAGTGCCAGGCATACAGCAACCCTTTGCCGTATCGGCAATTAGTTTTGGTTCGTCTCATTCTAAAAATTAAATGAGTGAGTAATAAAGCAGGTAAACAGGGTGGGGAAAGGCGATAGTCAAATTTGCATATAATTTAAATCCCCTGCAATAGCCCTTTCGGGGTATTTTCATTATGTTTTTACAGATAAGGGTAATTGCTTATGCTTGCAAATTTTTAATGTCACAATCAGAATAAAGCATCTCTATAAATTAAAAAAATGCTCCTTTTGGGCCTACCTCTTTTATTCTTTGCCAAACAATCTTCAATAATAAAAAAAAGAGGCAATTAAAAGAAAACCCAACCTTTACCCCTTTTTCATTGTAAGTAAGCATATTATGTCCATTTTTTGGATCGCTTTTTCCTTTGTAGCATCCATACTGTGTATTGAAACAGTTGTGACCTGAAACAGTTTCATTTCCCACACAACTTGTCCCGGCTCTCGACGGGATTTCCTATCTTTCCCCCTTTAACTTGCTTGCTATGTATAAATCAAGAATTGCCGGTATCGGCATGTATGTTCCCGCCAACACGGTTACCAACCAGGACCTGCTTCAATATATGGACACCAGCGATGAGTGGATCCAGGAGCGGACCGGGATTAAAGAACGCCGTTATGCACACCGTACCGACGAAACTACGACGACCATGGGGGTAGAAGCCGCCCGTATTGCTATCGAAAGAGCAGGTATTACCCCGCAGGATATAGATTTTATCGTTTTTGCCACCCTGAGTCCTGACTATTATTTTCCAGGATGCGGTGTACTCCTGCAAAGGGCCATGAAGATGAAAGAAATCGGCGCTCTGGATGTCCGGAACCAATGTAGTGGTTTTGTATATGCATTAAGCGTAGCGGACCAGTTCATTAAGACCGGGATGTATAAAAACATTTTGGTAGTAGGTGCAGAAAAACATTCTTTCGGCCTGGATTTTACTACAAGAGGAAGAAATATTTCCGTCATTTTTGGGGATGGAGCCGGGGCAGTTGTGTTACAACCAGCGGATCCATCTTCCGGTTCCGGGATTCTTTCCACTCACCTGCACAGCGATGGTGAAGCCGCTGAAATTCTTGCAATGTATAACCCGGGTACCCATGCCAATCATTGGGTAAAGGAAAATGTAGCTGACTTTAGCGCTAACGAGATCGGGGATATGTTCATGAGCCATGAAATGATTGATAAAGCACAGAACTTCCCGTTTATGGATGGTCAGGCGGTTTTTAAAAAAGCAGTGATTAAATTCCCCGAAGTGATCATGGAAGCCCTTACAGCTAATGGACTTCAAACTACCGATATCAATATGCTAATCCCGCACCAGGCCAATCTCAGGATTGCCCAATATGTGCAGCAAAAATTAAAACTAAGGGATGACCAGGTTTATAATAATATCCAGCAATACGGCAATACTACGGCTGCCTCTGTACCGATTGCTTTATGCGAAGCATGGGAAACAGGGAAAATAAAAGATGGTGACCTGGTTTGTCTCGCTGCATTTGGAAGTGGCTTTACCTGGGCCAGTGCTTTGCTGCACTGGTAAGTACCAGCTCTTGCAACGGTTATTACTATTTATAAGTCATTAGTTTGGAAAGATTTTTGAATCTTAGTGATATGAAAAGGAATCTCTTTATACTTAGTAGCCTGTTGGCCGGATTTATGTCGTCTGCGCAGAATGAATGCTGGACCATTAAACTAAATGGAACTGTATTGCTAAGTGCCGAAAGAGAAGACCAGATAAAAAATAAAAAAACAATCCGGTCAGCAGAATGGAATAAACCCGGCAATCTCGATATTAAATTTATTGCAACCGGTGCTGCTCCGTGGATACCGGCTATTTACTTAACAGATGAGTTGGAAAACCTGGTTTGGAAAAAAGACAGTGTTGTCTCCGCCTCAATCCCGCTTTCATCATTGCGCAGCCTGATAAAAGGAAAAAAGGAGTTGAAGATATACCTGATAAAATCTCCACCAAATGAGATGATGGGGCGCCCTACACAAATGCTACATTTGTGTACACTGAAACTCCCCTGACGGATGCCACGTTACATTATTTGTATTATCAATCCGATTGCCGGCACCCGGACCAAAAAAAACCTGCAAGAGCTGATTGAAAAAAAGATTACAGCTAAAAATATCCCTTTTAGCATATTTCCCTCTGTTGCCAGTGGTGATTATTCCTTTCTTCGCCCCTTTATAAAAGAACAGAAAGTAACGGATATTATCATTGCCGGTGGTGATGGTACAGTTAGCCAGGTCGTTAGCAGTCTGATGGATTGTGCGCTGAACTTTGGCATTATCCCCTGTGGTTCGGGTAATGGACTGGCCTATACCGCAAAAATTCCCAAACAAACTGCAAAGGCATTGGATATTATTTTTTCCGGTAAGCCCGTTACCATTGATGGCTTTTATATCAACAACCAATTTGCCTGTATGCTCTGCGGCCTCGGATTTGATGCGAAAGTGGCGCATGATTTTGCACAACAACCCGGGAGAGGGTTAACCACCTATATACGACAGGTGGTTAAAAATTTCTTTTCGGCTAAAACCTATTTGTTCGAGTTGACGGTACGGCATAAAACATTTACCACGGATGCTTTTTTTATCAGCATCGCCAACAGCAACCAGTTTGGAAATAATTTTACCATCGCACCCAAAGCGAGTATGAGTGACGGGCTGCTGGATATTGTCATAGTTACCAATCAAAGTAAACTGAGTGTACTGCTCCAGACATTGAAACAAATACGGGGGAAAAACAAACTAGAGCCAGAGGCAATTGAGGAAAAGAAAAGAGGAGTGATCTATTTTCAAACAAGCCGGCTTCGTATCCGAAATCTTTCAGAAGCCCCATTGCATATTGATGGCGATCCTGCCGAAACGCCGCAGGAATTGAACATTGAAATAAAGAAAAAATGTTTCCGGCTTATTCAACCCTGATAGAATCACTACGGGTTGGCATTTTGAATAATTCCAATGTTTTTGTAAAACTATGTTGGTTTGAAGGCGAGTGAATAGATAACAAAATATCTTTCTCTTCCCGTTTGGTTAAATGAAAATTCAGGGCTGCTTTATTCTCTTCTTTATCCGTTGCATACTGAAATGTAATTTTATAGACTGGGCTTCCACTCCGGGTACTATAATAGTTCAGCATATCATTCTGGAAATACTCCATCATTTTAAACCAGTTGTGTTGCAGCAGCAGAAAAGGTTTGGTCACATGATCACTCATATCATCAGATAAATAGGGAGCTTCCCAACCACCGGCTGTCCGGTCCCTTATTTGCATCACCAGCACCCCACTTGTATTTTCTTTTATCCACTCGTCAAATGAAATTAAAAACCGGATAGTGGTTTCCTGCCCGAAATTATCGCGCAAACCTGCATCCATCACATCAATAACCGGATTGGAAGGCAACCAAACATTCGGTAAAACAATCGGGAAAGTGGCATTCATCCGCATGGCTGTCAGCATACGGATACTATAAGGATCTTGTTTGGCAAAAAAAGTTGTGAAATCAACAGCATCCGGGTCCACAAAGGGAATATTCGCAGTATCCTGTGGTGCCTGCATCATAAAACGAACCGGTTGTGTGCTGATGATCATTTTGCGGCTGTCTCTTGTCACCACCGAATTGAAAAACATTAATGGGATATTGACGGCCTTTTCATCTGCCACATAATCTTTCAGTTGTTTATCCAAATAACCCCGGGTGTTACTGTTTAATTTTTGTTCAAATGCATAGCCTCTGTCTTTTACATAGTTGTAAGCGCCTACATTGAATTTTTGCGCCGGCGAGATCAGGTCCCTGGAAAAGAAAGAAGTAAAAATGGGATTTAGCAGGTCCCCGGAAATATCATCCACGTATTGCCTGTCCTGCAGGTTGATCCGTTGTCCCTTTTGACGCCGCAGGTACAATTCTCTGAAATAAGCAGCCCCGATCATTCCGCCAGAAGCGCCATTGATCAGGAATGTCTTTTTGAAAATCCCCCCTTTGGTAATACTATCGAGGTTTTGTAACACACTCATGGTAAAAGTGGCACTGCGATGACCGCCTCCACTCGTATTGATCAGCACCAGTAATGGCTTATCGCTATCCTGTTTTTTCTTCCAGGTGTTTAGTATGCTGATCATATTCTGCTTATCCGCCTCCACATTCTCCTTGCTGCAGAGCGCCAGTAATCCTTCTCTTGTATAAGCAGGACGTTCTTCTTTATTCCAATAGTTAAGTCCATAGGCTTTATTGCGGGGATCGATCCAGTCAAACTTATAAAACAAATTCAGCAGCAGGACCAACCCGATCAGGTAAGGAATGCTCCAGCTTTGTAAGAAATAGGTAATGGCACCAGCCACCCCAATTAATATAGAAAAGAAAATAGTAATGCTCGCCGCTGCGGGCAATTGAAAAAAAGCACTATCCAGTAAGAACCCAATCATGATTAAGAACAAAAAAGCAGCGAATACTGAAAGTATAGCGGCAAAATGATGGCGTTTAAAAATGGAAGCAACAAATTCATCGGTATAATGTGATACGTCACGGGCTGGTTTTAACCGGAATGGCGATTCAAAATACCAGTCTACTTTCATCATTGTGCCCCCGTGATAGACTTCTTTTACGGTACCCAGGTGAGTGATATAGGATTTGGGGTTGCTGATGATAGGCATCATCCGTCGCAGGATTGAACGATCTGCCCGGAAAAAATAGATTAGTGAAGCGGCCAGTATAAAAATGAAGCCGGCGGCAAATCCACCGAACAGGAACAGGATCTCCGTGGTACTGATCAGTTCTTTATAATGGGCAAACTGGTAGGCTTTGATAAAATAAAAAATTAAAAAAACACCAGGGATGATCGTATTATTGATACAATATTTTAAAAAAGGATTGGTGGTGGCTGCTAAAAAACGAAAGTGCCGGCTAAAGAGAATAAAGGAAGAAATATTCCAGCTCATGATGAACATACCCACTGATGCGCCTACGATGGCTGAACTGAACGAATTAACATTACCCAGGTATTCCGGGGCCAGAAACAGGGAATCTGCCCCGAATGTTTTCATGAACGTACCATTAACCACTGCAAACAGTATAAACCAGAATAGCAGCAACACCTGATATTTCCTGACATGGAGGAATACTAATTGAATGGGAAAAGAATAAAAAAATCCCCGGAGCCAGGCTTTCATGAATGAGATAGATGGTTACGGTTAAAATTAGTGATTATTACTGCTAATTCAAACGTTGAAAAAAGGCTTTATTTCAATTTTAACCGGAAAGCAAATACGGAAAGCATCAATGTACTGGCCAATAATAAATGTACTGGTTGAGCCCAGGCAGGAATAGCACCATATAGCATTACTACCCCGACTACAATAGCTCCAATAACACTGCTCAAAATAAGCAGGGCGTTACTTCGCAATCCTATAATTGCTCTTGCCTTCCAGCAAAGGAGCAGGCAGCCTGCAAGTACCAGCCAGGATAAGCTTCGATGGATAATGAATATATTATCAAGGCGTCCTATCCATAATTCCCGTTGTTGGTATAGTAGCGGCTTTGAAATTTCATCAATCTGCTCTCTTACCTGGGTGCCCAAAACGATCTGCAGCAACAAAAGAACGATCAAACCGGTAGCCGTATACTTCAGGAATGTACTGGTCACCATTTCTTTGGTCCGGAGCCGGTAAATGATGAGCAGGGGAATGGCTGCTATCAATAAAGCAACCAGCATATGTATAGTAACTTTTACAACAGCAAGATTGGCGTCCACCACTTTTTTACCGAGCCATCCCTGGAAACCAACTGCCAGCAGCAGGAGGAAGGAAAATAAAACGATCGGCTTATTGGTCTTCCAGAATTTTCGAAAACTCCAGACCAGGTGAATAAGAATAAAAACACCGAGCAAAGCCCCCAGCAAACGGTTAATGTATTCGATCCAGGTATGGTAAACATTGAAGCTATGGTCAATATCCTGTGTTTTCAGGTATTTTTCAAAATCGGGTGGCAGTTGACCGGCATTTGTAGGGGGTATCCAGCGGCCAAAACATTTGGGCCAGTCGGGGCAACCCATACCGCTTTGTGTCATCCGCACAACGCCTCCGGCCAATATGACTAAAAAGACCATTAGCACGACAAACCAGGTATAACGGAGGTATGTTTTATTTTTCTGCATTACGTTGCAAAATTAGCAGCACTTGCCTGCCTAAAATAATTTTTGTTGCAGGATATTGCTGAAATTGCAGGTAATGCTACAACCATTTTACCAGGATAAGTTGATAGAAGCCGGTTGCGATGAAGTGGGCCGGGGTTGTCTCGCCGGGCCCGTCTTTGCTGCAGCAGTTATGCTGCCAAAAAAATTTTCCCATCCCCTGCTCAATGATTCCAAACAGGTTACCGAAAAAAACAGGAATGAGTTAAGGATCATTATTGAAAGCTCCGCGATCGCTTATGCTGTTGCCAGCGTCGATAATGAAGAAATAGACAGAATCAATATCCTGAAAGCCTCTTTTAAGGCTATGCACCTGGCTATCGAACAGTTAAAAAACAAGCCACAGTTATTATTAATTGACGGAAACCGGTTTGTTACATATAAAAAAATACCCCACCGCTGTATCATTAAAGGTGATGCATTGTTTACTTCCATTGCCGCTGCCAGCATACTGGCTAAAACCTACCGGGATGACTATATGATGCAGCTACACCAGGAATTCCCGCAGTATGCATGGAATCGCAATAAAGGTTATGGTACGGCTATTCATCGCAGGGCAATGGAAACTTATGGGCAATGCAAATACCATCGTATGACTTTCCGGTTGAAGGCAACAGCGCCCGCTCTTTTTTAATTTAACCCTTACAAGCCCTTAGCTTTTTATAAATTAGTTCATGCTTAAGGAACAATCATACAATTGACTGTTCCCCTGTAATTTCACTTCCTGAAAATGCTAAGATGTGAGCAAAAATTTTACTACTTTGGTAAATGCTTAGAAAATATTGCGTATCAGTAGTGCTGGCCTTTGGTTTGCTTCCTGCTGTTATTGGGCAAACTTCCCAGGTAGATTCTATTATAAGCCTCATAAACAAATCAGCGGAAGACACCGCAAAAGCAGGCCATTATCGTAATCTTTGCGGCATTTTAAGGTTCACCGATCCTGCACAGGCCATCGTGTACGGAAAACAGGGGGCAATCCTTTCAAAAAAATTAAGCTTTGACAAAGGGGCGGCAGGTTGTTATCTCAATATTTCCACAGCCTATATCTATTCAGACCTGCTGGACACGGCCCTGCTATACCTTGATACCGCTTTTATATATGCACACAAGAGTGCTGATGACAACAGGCTTGGTCTTGCCTATCTCAACAGGGCCGATATTTACAGGCAACTGCAAAACTTTACACAGTCTCTTAAAGATTGTGATACAGCGTTAACATATGCAGACAAGGTAAACAATGATGATGTAAGGGCAAGGATAAATCAAACCATTGGTTCTGTTTATTACCAGCAGGAAACTTATACGCAATGTATCCCGTACTACAACAGAGCAGTAGCCTTGTACCGTAAAATTGGAAATCTGCGGATGACATCCATTATGCTTAACAACCTGGGTCTTATTTATAAAAGCACAAAAGATTTTAAACAAGCTATAGAAGTTACTGTAGAAGCTCTTCACATTACAGACAGTTTGAAAGACATAACTAATCTCAGCATTTTTAACGGAAATCTCAGCGATGTATACTTTGAAATGGGTAACTATGCAGACGCAGAAAAATATGCTGACAGCTCCCTTTTTTATGCGATAAAACAAAACAATGAAAAGCGCATAGCCATTGCCTGGAATTTTCAGGGGAACGTGTATGCAAAACAAAAACGTATCCCTGAGGCTATTGCTGTGCTGGAAAAAGCCTTACCGGTTTTTCAAAAATTGGATGCCACAGACCGCATCTACACCACGGGTGACTTGCTGGCAGAAGTGTATTCTCTCAATGGCAATTATGAAAAAGCGTATGAATGCATGCTGATAAGTAAAGCTGCCAACGATTCGTTGGTAAAGTGGCGGTATGACGATGATATTGTGGCGATGCAGACAAAATTTGATGTAAAGGAAAAAGATAAAGCGATAGAGCTACTGGCAAAAGATAAAGAATTGCAGGAACAGAAACTGAGGCAACAATGGTCATTAATGATTGCTGTCGGTGCTGTTGCCCTGCTGATTTTAGCGGGTGCCTGGATGCAGATCAACAGGAACAGATTAAAACAGCGTATGAAAGAACTGGAACTCCGCAACCAGATAGCTGCCGACCTGCATGATGAAGTAGGCAGCTCGCTAAGCAGTATCCATATGCTGAGCCAGATAGCCACCAAACAAGAAGGAGCAGATTCAAAACAAAAAGATATTCTGTCAAAAATGAGTACCAATGCTAAAGAAACGATGGAAAAAATGGGTGATATTGTTTGGATGATAAAACCCGGGGAAAGTGATGGGACCAATTTAAAACAACGGATGGAGCGGTTCTCTTATGAAATATGCAGCAGTAAAAATATTGATGTAACCCTGGAACTGGAAGAACTGGAAAAGGTAAAACTAACTATGGAGCAACGGAAAAATTTTTACCTGATTTTTAAAGAAGCTTTGAACAATGCGGTAAAATATTCTGGTACGGAAAAAATTGACATCCTGGTAATCGGGCAGCATAAGCAATTAAAATTGCAGGTAATAGATCAGGGGCAGGGCTTTGAACCGGAAACAACAGGTCGCGGTAATGGGTTGGATAATATGAAAAACAGGGCCCTGGAAATGGGCGGAGAGCTGGAAATTACCTCCGAGCCGGGAGCAGGAACCACCGTGCAGCTGACCATACCTTTATAACTTCACCCTATTTCGCTATTTAGAAGCTCCTTTTTTTTATAACCTTTGTAAAAATGAACCTGTTTTGATACGCGTCACTGTTTTTGAAGACAATAAACATCTCCGGGAAACTTTCCAGCTGTTGCTGGACAGCGCCGATGGGTTTACCTGCACCGCAGCATATCCCGATTGCCGTAACCTCGTGGCGAATCTTGAAGCTGTGCCCTGTGATATTGTACTGATGGATATCGAAATGCCGGGTATTAACGGTATCGAAGCTACCAGGCTTATCAAGGAACATTTTCCAACGATCAATATCCTGATTCAAACGGTATTTATTGAAGACGAGTATATTTTCAACGCCATTTGTGCGGGGGCATCAGGTTACATTTTAAAATCGACCACCCCGGATGGTTACCTCCAGGCGATCAGGGATGTGCAATCCGGTGGCTCGCCGATGACACCGGGTATTGCCCGGAGAGTATTGGAATTATTTAAAAATAATTTACAGCCAGCCGCTCCTGCCAAAGACTATAACCTGACCGGCCAGGAAAAAAAAGTATTGCAACTACTGGTTGTCGGCAAAAGCTATAAAATGATTGCAGCCGAATTATTTGTTTCTGTTGATACCGTTAAAACGCATGTAAGTAATACCTACGCCAAGCTACATGTACACTCCGGTACCGAAGCCGTTTCGTTGGCCCTCCGGGATAAGATTGTGTAATTTATTTCCGCCTGCTTTCTTCTTTTGATTTGAATGACCATCAATGATCTTGTCGATCAGCATTCACTTTTGTCTTTTCCCTATCCAGTACCTCACCCTATTTCGCTATTGGGTGTATATAGTAAGTTCTTCAATTTTGAGGAACAATAAAACAGCTATTATTTTTCAATTATAGGATTAGGTAGAATGTTCTCAAAGATAGCGAAAGAAGGAATTGTAAATGACTAAATAAATTAGTATTTTGTAGCCTAAACTATTTAGTCATGTT
>JAWXCO010000025.1:0-3727 GCA_034408705.1 Bacteroidota bacterium | reverse complement strand
TTTGGAAGCACAAAGACGATAAGGGACACAATTTCTTGTAGCAGTTACCTTTTTGGAATTATGGCGGATAAGACGGCTCTCTAAATCGGTTGAATAACCCGTATAGTAGCGATCACATTTTTCAGCGTATAAAATATAGACGTAGTACATAAAACAACAAAAGCGACAGAAGTCGCTATTGTTTGTGCCCTGGAACGGAGTTGAACCGTTACGGACCTTGCGGTCCACAGGATTTTAAGTCCGGCGTGTCTACCAATTCCACCACCAGGGCTGGTGATATTTTTTATTCAAAAGAACTGTTACCCTATTGTGGCCCACCCCGATAATAATCGGGGCGTGTCTGCCAATTCCACCACCAGGGCAAAATAGTTTGAGGTTTAAAGTTTGATCGTTTAAGGTTCTTATAAAAAAGCTTTTACTATCAGTAATTACTAACCTAAACTGTAAAACTAAAAAAAAATCCCTCCGCCATAGGAGGAAGGATTCATGGAGCGGAAGACCGGGCTCGAACCGGCCACCCCGACCTTGGCAAGGTCGTGCTCTACCAAATGAGCTACTTCCGCATACTATTTGCTGCTCTACCATCCCGATAATTATCGGGAGAGCTAATTCCGCAAATCGTTGCCGGCTTTGAAACCTGGCATCTAAAGAACTTTATTCATTTCCCGCCTTAAATTCCTGCAGCGGGGACGCAAAAATAGGGCAAGTGCCCTTTTTAAAAAAATTTAACCCTAACTTATTTATACTTTGGAGTATATAAACTGCTTTCCTGAACTGGTACATCCTGCTTCTCAAACCGCTTGGTAGAGAGCATATAACAGCTGCCAAAAACAAAGGCTACAATACAGGCCACCTGCAGGTAAAAAAGGAATGCAGAGGAGGATACCCAGTTATGGGTGAAATCCCTGTCCTGAATTTTTTGAACTTCCTCGTTATATTCCTGTTGATTAGTCATATTCCGGTTTTGTGATGCAAAAATAAGGGTTCAATGCAAAAAATCAGTTTGTTTTTCCCACTATTTCAGTAAAAGACTTCTTCTTTTTGGCAAAATGCTGCCACACCATATTCTTTTGCAGGTAGCCGGACAGCTTAGCTTTTTTAGTAACGGGAAACACACTTTTCTTCTGGTATAATAACCACCATTTGATAAAAGCCAACTGTGCCCGGAAAATAGCGATGAAATAACCACCATCGCCGGATAATAACCCTTTCCAGGCTGAAACGGCATCCAAAAAATGTCTTGCCGGCATCACCCATATTTTTTTAGCAAAAGGAAGATTCTTCGATAGCATGATCCTGTTATTCCTGAAATTGAGATAGGTCTTTAATGAATTGCCCCTGGGCAAAGTGCCACCCCCTACGTGATAAACAACCGAAGAAGGACAGGAATAGATAGTATGACCGGCCAATTGTATCCGCCAGCATAGATCAATTTCTTCCTGGTGCGCAAAAAAATATTCGTCAAATCCTTTTTGCTGATGGAAAACAGCCGGACGTATAAATAAGGCGGCTCCGCTGGCCCAAAAAATTGGTTCACACTGATCGTACTGCCCTTTATCTTCTTCGGTGATATCAAACACTCTCCCCTTGGCAAAAGGATAACCGTATGCATCCAGCCAGCCGCCGGCAGCACCGGCATACTCAAACATTTTTTTATTAGCGTACGAAAGGATTTTAGGCTGGCAGGCCGCTATCTTTTCATTGCCTTCTAAAAGGCTGACCATTGGTTGCAACCAACCCGACTGTACTTCTACATCTGAATTCAGCAATATGTAATAATCTGTTTGCACTTGTTTTAATGCTTCATTGTATCCTTTGGCAAAACCATAGTTCTCCGAAAAACGGATCACCCGTATGGCAGGATAGCTTGCAGCAAGGAAAGCAACTGAATCATCTGATGACCCGTTGTCGGCCACAATAACTTCATAATTCCCGTAGCTGGTAGACAGCACCGCAGGAAGAAATTGTTCGAGGTATTTTCTTCCGTTCCAGTTCAGTATTACAATGCTAACTTTGGGTGAGGGGTTCAATGTGCTGTAAATATTTATTCAAAAATAAGGGAAGCCGGTTTATCCCCAACAGAAGCAACGCCGGTGATGATAAATTCGAAATATGTTCAGGCAACTATTAAACTGGAGAACAGCACTGGCACTGGTAGCTATTTTTATTGTAAGCGGCACTATTTTCTACTCCCAATACCTGGCCCGTAAGATCGCCAGAGAAGAACGGCAAAAAGTGGAAGAGTGGGTGAAAGCCGGGCAGTCGCTGATTACCAGTCCTGACAATTCTGATACCCGGCTTGCCTCTTTTATATTGACAGAGAATAAATCGATCCCGATCATCTGGACCAACGAAAGGGACAGCATTATAGAATATGTGAACCTGGATTCAGCAAAGGCAGTACATAGCAATGCCTATGTAGAAAAAAAATTACGACAGTTTAAGTCCCTGCATTCAAAGCCAATTGAATGGATCGACCCGAACGATTCAACCAGGGTCAACCGGTATTACTATGGCGAATCAAAGCTGCTGAAAGAGGTCCGCTATTATCCGCTTATCCAACTCTGCATCGTGGCCCTTTTTATTATCATCACAATCTTTTCCATACGGAGCAGCTATCGTTCTACCCAGAACCAGGTGTGGGCGGGTATGGCTAAAGAAACGGCTCATCAGTTAGGCACACCGGTTTCTTCACTGGAAGGGTGGGTGGAAATGCTGAAAGAAACCTCGGGAAATGAAAAAATTGTACAGGAATTGGGTAAGGATGTAGACCGGCTCCGGCTGGTATCGGACCGCTTTGGAAAAATTGGCAGCACACCCAATTTAGAAGAGATGGATCTCGTGACGCAGATCAATAGCATGGTGGATTATATGCGGAAAAGGGCTACCGGCAAGATCAATTTCCTCGTGAATACCCATGGTCAACCGAAGGTTATTGGTAAAGTTTCGGCTCCCTTATTTGACTGGGTTATAGAAAACTTACTGAAGAATGCCCTGGATGCCATGGAAGGCAAAGGCAGAATCACTGTTGATATTCAGGGTGATTCCAGGGAAATATTCATAGATGTAACTGATACCGGCAAGGGTATCAGCAGCCAAAATACGATACGTGTCTTCAAACCCGGGTTTACCACCAAAAAAAGAGGATGGGGCCTGGGACTTAGTCTCTCCCGCCGGATCATTGAGCAATACCACAAAGGACAAATTTTTGTAAAGCAATCAGAAATGGGGAAAGGAACTACATTCAGAATTGTTCTGAAAAAATAAACGGCTTACATTTGCCATCCTTCATGAAAAAACAAGGACAAACAAGCCCAGGTGGCGAAATTGGTAGACGCACTACTTTGAGGTGGTAGCGCCCGAAAGGGTGTGCTGGTTCGAATCCAGTCTTGGGCACAACTAAAATTTGAAACCCTTGTCAGCATTCAGTATGACAGGGGTTTTGCTTTTTTTGGGGACGTTATAGGGGACGGTTTAATAATTTTATTTGGGTTGGCTTCAAATTCTTGCTGTTGTATTGCCGCAACTATTGAAAGCTCCCAAAAATCTTGCATAAGGCTATCAATTCATTGAAAATCAGTTAAACAATTTTTATATACCATAAAATATCAATGTTCGTATATTCGATAATACACACGTTAGGCGCTATATTTTTTTTGCGGGGAAGGCTCTAAGAAAATCCGAATAACAAATATTCCCCGATTTTTTTAAATTGGCGCTGGCGTAA
>JAWXCO010000024.1:0-6912 GCA_034408705.1 Bacteroidota bacterium | reverse complement strand
TCAAAAGTGATTATTGATTGCACCCACTCAAAATCTATTGCATACGATGTGGTAGAAATAATACAGAACTATAAAATAAATGCAAAAACAAAAAACATCACGGTTGAAACAATCAATTTTATTGAACCCAAATAATTTAATCATCCATCCCGATAGTTATAGTTATCGGGATAAAAAACAAGTAAAAAATGAAAACATTAACTAAAGAAATGCAGGCTGCTATCCCACCGGGACTGGCTATAGAACTTTTAAAAGAAGGCAACAAAAGGTTTGTCAACAATCTTAAAGTAAACCGCAATCTGTTGCAACAAGCCAATGAAACATCTGATGGGCAACATCCATTTGCTGTTATCCTTAGTTGTATTGATTCCCGTACTTCTGCCGAACTGATATTTGATCAGGGGCTGGGTGATGTATTTAGTGTTCGCATTGCCGGTAATATTATTAACGAAGATATTTTGGGCAGTATGGAATTTGGATGCAAAGTGGCCGGTGCGAAAATAATAGTGGTGTTAGGCCATACCAAATGCGGTGCTGTTAAAGGAGCCTGCGACCATGTGGAAATGGGCAATCTCACCGCTTTATTAACTAAAATACGACCAGCGGTTGATGATGAACTTACAGTAAAAGAGAACCGTACATCCGGCAATGATGAATTTGTTGAAAAAGTTTCAACCATCAATGTAAAAAGAACCGTCGATGCCATCATGCAACGCAGCACCATTTTAAAAGAAATGATTGCAGCCGGGCAAATTGGAATAGTTGGCGGTACACATGATATTACAACCGGTGAAGTAACTTTTTATCCTGAAACTTTAATTATTAATACTCCTAATTAAAGAACAAGTAAACTTCTGTTAACTAAACTAAAAAACTTAAAACAATGCTTGATTTATCTGTAACAAATAACAGCAAAAGAAAAATAATAAAAGCTGGGTCAGCAACTTGGTCACTTGGTTTGGTTATTCCCTTTCAGCCATCTATGCAGAATGAAAGGACTATTCAAACAATGTTGACTTACGTTGCAGAGATTGTTCAGACAAAATTGCAGGGCAGTTATAACGAAGTTTATATATATACTGTGCTTGCCAGTTTAGAAAAAGTATTCAGCAAACTGAATTATAATTCTCACTGTAAAAGTATTGCTGTGATCCTTACGCCAGAGGAGGAAAAAGTAACCTATCTGAACTTTCGGGGAAAGCCTGTAACGTTTTTGAATAAATATGTTTCACTGCTGGAACTGGCTTCCATTACAGACAGGGAGCCTGAGTTTTATTTTTTGCTTTTACAGGAAACCAGTGCAGAAATATTCGAGTACCATAATAACCAACTCCACAAAGTATATGCACAAAAACAGAAATCGGGTTGCGATATAAAAAATAATACCGGCAATTTAATCAAAGGGGTTTTAAACACAATAGAATTATTGAATAGCAAAAATGATAAACCTGTTTTTGTTACAGGCATTCCCGCATTAGCTACCACATTTTATAAAGCTTCATCTATCCCTGAAACCGTTTTTAAAATTGCACTTCCCGTTACCGAAAATACCAGTGACAAAATGCAGTTACTGGCTGCAGAAATTGCCCGTCAATGGAAGTATTGGCAGTCGAAATTTACTGGAGGTAAAATAATACTGGCGCAAAGGGCTAATTACCTTGTCAGTAATGTTGAAGCAGTTTTGCAGGCATTACGCCGAAGTGTTGATGGCCTGCTATTGATTGATAAACGTTTAAAACAACAACTTTATAAATCCCGGAGAATTAATGCCCTTTATAATACAGGGGGTGAACTGATGAACCAAATAGAAAGATTCTTAGTAAGAGGCAACCGTATTGAAATTACAGAAACAGGGTTGCAGAAAAATTTTGGGGGCATTGTATTGCTTCAAAGCAGAACATACGGTAGTTCAGAACGCCAATCAATTTTCCGGCAGTATGAAAGAGACAGGCCTGGGTTAATCTTTTAAATAAATCTTATTACCAGCAGTAATAAATATTATACAGTGAAAAGAGCAATAAAGTTAAAGAGCCTTGGAGGAATTACAATTAATATACACTGGACATTTTTAATCCTGCTGGCCTGGGTTATAGCGGCTAATACCGTACAGGGATTAACCTGGGATAAAATCCTCTGGTCCTTCATTTTTATCATGTTAATTTTTTTGAGTGTGTTATTGCATGAACTGGGGCATTTATTGGTTGCCAAACATTTCAATATACTAACAAAAGAAATAACCCTGTTGCCAACCGGCGGCATCTCCTATTATGAAAATTTTCCTAAAACCTCTAAGGAGGAATTGCTGATAAGCCTTGTTGGCCCCGCTATAAACTTAGCCATTGCAGGGTTGATTCTGCCCTTTATACAATCTCATGCGCCTATTTGGGAAATTACCCGGCACTTTGATATTATTCATGAAGATGATTTTTTGTATAAACTGCATTTGGTAAACCTGGGACTTTTTGCTGTCAATCTCATACCGGCCATTCCATTAGATGGTGGCCGCATCCTCAGGGCCATACTCGGTTTACGGATGAATTATTTTAAAGCCACTTCAATTGTTGTCATCATAAGTAAAGTTCTGGCTGCTGTATTGTTAGTGGCTGCTATTATTTATTTCAATTTAGTATTGCTGCTTTTAAGCCTGCTTATTTTTGTCGCTGTTCGCAGCGAAGAATATGTATTACACCTTAGTTCCTTAATAAAAGGAATAAAATTCAACGAGGTAGTGATTAATGATTATCAAAGTGTGCAGGGAAATAGCACTGTACAGGAAGCTATGAACAAACTCATGAATAATCACTCTAAACATTTTTTTGTAACAGAAGGAGGCATCCCTGTTGGCACCATCCATCGTATGGGAATCATTAATGAAGCAGTGAAAAAAAATTATACACTTCCCGTTATAAGCCTGATGAAAGAAAATCTTGATTTCTTTAATGCAGATGCCGGTGTGGAAGAGGAATTGAAAAAACTAGTTGCATTTCCTAATAGATATTACCCAGTAATGGAGAGAAATATTTTTGTTGGCGTGGTAAGTCTTATGTGCATTTTAGAATACCTGATACTGCACCAACGTACCACCAAAGAACATGAAAAATTAAAAGCATTGATTAAAAATTTTTAAAAAAATTCTGCGCAATTGCTCCTATACTTTGGTAGAGGTACAGAAACACACAGAAAAAACGTATTCAGCTATTCAGTAGGCTCAGTGGAAAAAAAGAGAAAAATTATGAAACGAATATTAGTACCTACCAACTTTTCACCCACAGCAGAAAGAGCATTTCGCTTTGCGACAGATATAGCTAGAAAAACTGAGGGTACAGTTTTTTTGTATCATGTTTACACGCCTTTGGAAAGCGATATTATATATACAGAACAAAGAAGCAAGCAGTATGATACACAAACTGAAACCGAACTGTTAAAACGCCTGCAACGCCTTAAAAAGAAAGTAATGGCCAATGAAACAGATTTGCAGGTTTACACTATAGTAGGCAGGTCGCCAATCATTAATAATATTCTTGGCTTTGTAGAAGATAATCAGGTTGAGCTGATTGTAATAGGTACAAAGGGTGCCAGTGTTGTAAAAAAAATAATAGTAGGGTCAGTGGCAGTCCGTATCATAGAAAAGAGTGATATACCTGTGCTGCTGATTCCGGAAAAATTTGAATGGAAAGAGCCTGAACAAATTGTTTTTGTTACCAATTATCAAAAAGCAAACAAACAGGCCTTATCACTAATAGTTGATTTGGCAAAGGCTTATACATCTGCTGTTACAGTAGTGCATTTGCTAGACCCTAATTGGCAATTTTACGATAAGCAGCAGGTTGATTTTGGTAAATTTGCTTTTGCCATAAAAAGGACATTCTATAATTGCTACCTGAAATTTAAAGAACTAATGGAAAACCTGCAGAAAGAAATTAAATATGATATGCTGGTAATGGTGCGCCGCAAAAAATGTTTTTTAGAAAATTTATTCGTGGAAAGGTTTACTGAAAAGATGGCTTACAGTGAATGATGAACTTAAAGTAAAAGAGAGCCGTAATTCCGGCAATGATGAATTTGTTGAAAAAGTTTCAACCATAAACGTAAAAAGAACGGTAAAAGCCATTATAAAACGGAGAACAATTTTAAAAGAAATGATTGAAGCAGGGGAAATTGGAATTATTGGAGGTACAGATGAAATTACGACAGGTGGTGTGAATTTTTATCAGGACACCTTGATAATTAATATTCCTAGGTAGAACTATAATCGGGCAGCGGTAAAAAAAGCCTGTATTTTTTAAGCAATAACTGAAGGCAGGTAATAATTTTGGAAGAAGAGGGCATATATTTTTTAGAAACAATTAAAACAATTTACTCATGAAAAAAAATTATAGAACAAGATTGACAACGTCTCATCATAATGAGAATCTCAAAAGTGTAATAACATTTAAAACCGATACTTTTTCCAAGCTATGCCTCTTAGCTTTTTTCTTAGTGATAGCTGTAGCCGTGCTTTCTATATCAAGTTGTGCGGTTATAAGGCCGGGAGAAGTAGGTGTAAAACAAAAATTGGGCAAACTATCAGACAAAATAGTTACCCAAGGTACTGTACTGTATAATCCTTTAATCAGCAAAGTTGTCAAAACATCCATTCAAACCAATAACCTGGAGTTATCGCTTAATCTGCCAAGCAAAGAAGGGCTAAGTATTAATTCTCAAATCTCTATATTATACAGATTGGACCAGGAGAAAGTACCGAGTTTGATAAGGACACTGGGATTAAACTACCAATCCATCATTGCAAATGTTTTCAGGTCGGCGTCTGCTGATGTCTGTTCAAAATTCTTTGCCAAGGATATGCATTCCGGGATGAGGTCGAATATTGAAATATCCATCAAGGATAAAATGGGCGAAACATTGAACAAACAGGGCATAGTAATTGAATCTGTTTTAATGAAAAGTATTCAATTACCGGAAGGTTTATCAAGTTCAATAGAACGCAAGCTACAGGCAGAACAGGATGCTATGAGAATGGAATTTGTTTTACAGCAGCAAAAGCTGGAAGTAGAAAGAATAATCATTGAAGCAAAGGGAACCAGGGATGCCCAAAAAATAATAGCTGAGGGTTTAACACCTGAAATTATTAAAATCAGAAGTATAGAAGCATTTAATCAATTGTCTAAATCGCCCAATGCAAAAATAATTATCACAGACGGGAAAGCACCTTTACTAATTGGTCAGTGATAGAGCGCAATGTACAACAATATTTTTTACAGCAATGTGTTTAAACTTGCTTTCAATGAGAACAATAACAGTAACTGTACTTATACTTTCAACCTTAATATCCTTCAATAATCCTAGTGCTGCACAGGCCTATAAAATTAACACATTTTCTGGCAGCGTTGGTGCAGAAGTACTCTTTGCTGAATCAAAACTTGCAGCTACTAATAAAAGAGGAGCAGGTGTTACTTTAAAGGGTGAATATGTCTTTGCTGGGCATGTAAGTGGCACCATCAGCGGAGGGTATTATTTTATGGCTGGAAAAAAAAGGCTAAATATTAAAAATCCCGACATTTCTGCAATTCCCCTGAAATTAGGTGCAAGATATTATTTGGGATCCTTTTATGGAGCCGGTGAAGTAGGTGCTATTTTTTTTAGGGGGGATAATAGCCGTACAGGCTTTTCCTATTCGCTGGGCCTGGGAGATAAATTCAAATTGGGCAGAAATGTTTTTGACATTGGCCTGAGGCATGAGGGCTGGTCAACTGCTGATAATTCAAGGGGGATTATTGCCTTAAGGGTTGCCTACGAATTTTCGCTCAATCGGAAACAGAATACAATAATACCAGCTTTATAATTTTAAAATGTTTATTCTTAGTTCGGACAACCTTTAATTATTAAATTCTTACAACAAATGCAGGGTAGTTTATTGAGCACTGTTCCAGGGCTGAAATTATATTAAAATTCATTAAAAAAGTTAAACAGCAGACTACACAAAAAAATAAGTGACAACTAAAACACAAAATACAGCAACACAGCCAAGCCAAACATCATTTTAAAAAATTGTTAACTAATATTTAAAAAAATGAATAGAAAAATTAAATCAATTGCATTGCTTACAGCAGTAATCTTTTTGTTCTCTTGTAATCAGACAACAAAAACATCTGAAACAACCGCCCCTTCGGCAAAAACAGCAGAAGAAACGCAAGTTGTAAATCACGTAATGTCCAAAGAGCAACAGGCCAAACTTACGCCAGATGAAGTTTTACAAGACTTTAAAGATGGTAACAAACGCTTTCTAACTGGCACAACCACAGTAAGAGACCATAGTGAACAAGCAAGAAAATCTGCACCCGGACAATTTCCCAAAGCTGTGGTATTAAGTTGTTTGGACAGCCGGGTACCTGTTGAAGATGTTTTTGATCAGGGTCTGGGCGATATTTTTGTAGGGCGGGTAGCAGGCAACTTTGTAAACGAAGATCTTTTGGGCAGTATGGAATTTGCTTGTAAGGTAGCAGGTGCAAAATTAATTTTAGTGATGGGACACCAGCATTGCGGTGCAGTAAAAGGCGCCATTGATGATGTAAAGCTGGGTAACATCACCGCTATGCTTGCCAAGATAAAACCAGCAGTAGCTATTAGCCAGGATTTTGCAGGTGAAAAAATATCTGCAAACGAAGAATTTGTAAGGCATGTTTCTGAAAACAATGTTCGTTTAGCTATTAAAAATATCCGTGACAAAAGCCCAATATTAAAAGAAATGGAGGAGAAAGGAGAAATAAAAATTGTTGGTGCTTTTTACAGATTAACCGATGGTACATTAGCTTTTATTGAATAAAAAATGAAGGGGTTGGCTAAGAGGATACCAAGCAACGGTGGCAGATTGAATTGTTCTTTAAATGGATTAAACAACACTTCAATAGCGTT
>JAWXCO010000023.1:0-15965 GCA_034408705.1 Bacteroidota bacterium | reverse complement strand
GGCAAAGTTAAATAGCTTTGCCCCCTACTTTAATTATCATAAAAAGTTATTGGAATACTTCGCTGAAGAACGTTTTCATATCATTCCAGGAGGCTGTATCAGCTGCTGCGTTGTATTTAATTGGGATTTTAAATTTTTCGCCCATGGCTGTTGCATCCCGGTTGGTAAAAGCATGGGTAGCTCCTTCGTAGGCTTTGAAAGTATATTTTGCACCGATCGAATCCATTTGCTTTTTAAACTGATCAACCTCCGTTTGAGGAACAAATTGATCAGCGGCCCCGTGACAAACCAGTATAGCTGCCTTCAATAAATTTTTATCAATCGGAACACCGATGAGGTTGCCGTGAAAACTCACTACTGCTTTCAGGTTTTCGCCCAATTTCGCCATATTTAAGACTTGGGCCCCTCCAAAGCAATAACCAATGGCGGCAATCTTACTGCCATCAACCTGGCTGTATGTTTTTAATTTAGCCAAAGCGGCATCAAAACGGGTTTTTGCCATTTGTGGGTTCGTGTAAAAAGGGGTGGCCAGTTTACCGGCTGAATCGGGATTGTCTGCCTGGGCACCATTCCCATACATATCGACTGCCATGGCGATATAACCGAGTTTGGCCAACTCGCGGGCTCTCATTTTAGCATAATCGTTCAAACCCCACCATTCGTGTACGACAAGTACCGCAGGTCTTATCCCTTCTATATTTTCATTATATACCACCAACCCGTTCATAGTTACATTGTCACCGGTATAGGTGATATTTTCTTCTTTCAGTTTTACCTCTTTCATATCAGGTTCCTTTTTTTTATCGCTGCTGTTGCAAGAAGTAAATAAAGAAGTCGCAGCGAGCATAGCAAACGGGAGTTTTCTCAGCGATTTCATGGTTGTGTTTTTAGTATTAGCTCTAATCAACACTAAAGTTCTGCAAAAGTTAGCATATTGCAGAAGAAAATCGAAGCCCTCTCAGCATCTGCATACCGGGAGATGCGGTCTTATTGCGCTGGCTTTACATCCACAACCTCAATTTCAAAAACCAATATACTATTAGGCGGGATACTGGCAGCTCTTGTTCTTATGGAATAAGCCAGGTCGGAAGGGATGACCAATTTTATCTTGCCTCCCACTTTGCAAAGTGGTACACCGAGTTGCCATCCCCTGATCAGTCTCTTAAGGGGGAAAGTGGCCGGTTGATCTTTTGTTTGGTCAAATACAGACCCGTCGCTGAACAAATAGCCTTTATAGTGAGCGATCACGGTGTCGGTCACGGAAACCTGGCGACCGCTCCCTTCTTTTATAATGGAATAGTAAACGCCATCGATGGTTTTGATCGCATCTGTTTTGCCGGAGGTAATGGAATCCTTTATTATTTTGATATCTGTTTGCCGCTGAACTATGCTATCGATATGCCCAAAGTAATTAATAGCAGGTGCTGTTAAGATGCCTTCTTTCATATACTTCCAGGAACCATTACTGCGCTGGCACCACACCTGCCCGGTTGAGATATTGTTATTATATTTCTTACCAGTAACAAAGAAAGAGGCAGGCGCCTGGATGCTGTGCCAGCGGCCTTGTATTTTATACGTCCCGATCAGTTTCCATTTATTCTCCCTTGGCAGGAAAATATAACCGGAGAACAATGAAAAGTTTTCAGCCGAATCAACTGCCTGCGCAATAAGCAGCTTATACGTCTCATTGATCTCCCAATTATACCGAAACGAAAAAAAGCCATATTTAAGATCTTCATATACACCAACACCCCTGACTTCTCTTTTTGCTCCAACCGAAACCGCAAAAGTTATTTCCCGCCGGTTATAATAATTGTCAACGTATAGACTTACAACATTGGTCTTTAAACCAGCCCTGCAAACTTTTTGCTTGCCGGTAAAATTGCCAATACTTATTTCAGCCATGAACTGAACTGCTTTCACACTGTCCGGAAGAGTATAAATAATAGTTGAGTCCTTAACTGTTGCGTTTGCAACAGATGACAAACAAAATAGTACTGCAATGCAACAATATTTTTTCATGTCATAGAATTGTATTACAATAGTAGTAAAAGTTAAACAAACTAGTTTTAATCGATTTTTTAGAGAATAATAAGAAAATAAAAATCATTTACCCTCAACAAAACGTACCTTTCAGGTCAACATCGTTGTTTTTATTACACCCCATTTTCTTTAATGCTAATTATACTTTTGTTTTTTGTGTGTCACTGGTACCTGGCAATCTTTTCTCAGACTTTTCTCCAACACCGTTACGCATCTCATGCTGCCTTCAGTATGAACAAATTTTGGGAACGTTTTTTTTATCTGTTAGCTTATATCGGACAAGGCTCTTCTTATGTCAGTCCGAGAGTTTACGCCATTATGCACCGCATGCATCATGCTTACACAGATACAGAAAAAGATCCGCATTCACCCAAGTTTGACGATAATCTCTGGATCATGATGTGGCGCAGCCGCAACTTTACTTCCGGGGTGTTCAATAATAAAATTGAAATCGAAGAACGATTTTTAAAGAATCTTCCCGACTGGCCGGCACTGGACAGGATTGCGCATAACTGGTTATCGAGGGTTGGCTGGATCGCTTTTTATATTACTTTCTACATCCTGTTTGCGCCCTCAGCCTGGTGGTACCTGCTGATCCCGATCCATATTGTTATGTTGCCACTGCACGGTGCGGTGATCAACTGGTTTGCCCATAAATATGGTACCGTTAATTTCAAATTAAATAATACGTCCAGGAATTTATATCCGATGGACCTGTTGCTAATGGGCGAGGCCTATCATAATAATCATCACAAAACACCATCAGCAATCAATTTTGGAAAACGCTGGTACGAGTTTGATCCTACTTATCCCATTATCCGGTTTTTGAGTTGGGTAAAAGTGATCAAAGTAAATAATATCAATAAGAATAGTAATGTAGAATTAGAATAAGTTATTGTTGATATATTTCAGTGCAAGGCCATGGATATTTTCTGTGGCCTTGCTGTTTTTATTGCTTTACCAAATAGAAACAATAGAAAAATAGGCCTTACATAGGGTATCTTAACTGGGTATTATATGTGCCTGTTATGTCTGCCAGCTGACCGTCATCTGTGGCTTAACTCTTGTTTCTTTGCAAGTCTATAATGATCCAAAGCACTACAAAGCTCTGTACCGCTGCAAAAAAGCACCAGACCGAAATGACAAAGCCATGGTAAAAGATAACAGCAAACAGGTAGGATACCAGGAAAACAACACCCAGCCATTTAACTTTTTTAATTCCGGATATAAATGGGGTTATGATCGTTGCAGCTATATAGAGTACGCTAAAAGCAACGTTCAGTTTTTTCACCAGCGGGGGTATCGAAAATTCATAATGCAGGTGATGGTAAATGGTGGAGCTGGCAGGTGAGGGACAACTAAAACAAAATGGGGTTACAACTTCTACCGGGTATCTGAAAAGCACAACTCCTACGCCCACAGCTACGATAGCACCTACCCATACAAATCCTTTTATTATTTTTTTTCGCTTCACTTCTTTCTCAAGCAGCCAGATGCTGAAGGGGATCCAGAATGGCCAGACAGCCATGGCGAATACGAGGAAAATATAAGTCAGTGAAGATTGCCAGCCGGCGATATCTGCATTTTTAAGCGAGAGCCAGAGTAGCCCTTCTGAAAATTGTTGTACTGCAAATAGTAAAGGGATGCCTGCAAATGTTCGCTGCGGGTTTGTTTTAGCCTTAGCCATCGCAATAATACCCACTGTACCGAGGACTGCACTGGCTCCAAAACTGGCGGTAGCTGAAAAACACATGTAATACTTCGTTTAGCATTGAAGATAGACAATTTACTTGTCTGGCCTCTTCATGGAAACTATTGCACAGGTTTCTTATTTTCGGATAAATGATCAATATGAAAAAACTGTCCCGCCGGAATTTTATTGGAGATACAGATAAAGCCGCTGTTCCTGGAATATTTATACTATCAGCTTATTACCAACCCGGAAAAGAAATGAAAAAGGTTTTTATTTATCATGTTTATTTTTGGCTTCAACATGAAGAAAGTACAGAAGATCTTGATAAATTAGTTGTGGGTCTAAAAAAATTATCTGCTGTTACCACCATCCGCCAGTTTCATATCGGTAAACCGGCCGCTACCAGCCGGGATGTCATTGACGGCTCCTATACGCTTTCCTGGCTGGTACTCTTTGATAATAAATCCGATCAGGACAGTTATCAAACAGATCCCATTCATCTGAAATTTATTGAAGATTGTTCTTTGCTTTGGCAAAAAGTAGTGGTCTATGATGCCGTAGATATAGAATAATGAACCGGCATTGATAGTAAAAAATTATTTTGGGGTGGATGTTTACGGGAGAAACACATTATCTGTCTGCTTTTTTAATGAAAAAAAAGCAGCAATTACCCGGAAGTAGATATGGCCCCGGATAGCTGCTGTGATTATGACGGCAATGAAAACTATGCCTGATCAATAATCCAAATAATAATTTTATTTCGCTCAACCATGTTTTTTAAGCTGTATTTTTTTAGATAGTGCAATACGGTAAGCTCCTGTAGGCAGAAAATAATCTTTGGTGGATGAAGCTGCTTTTACCAGCGACTCTCGGCCTGTTATACTAAAGTTGAAACCCCATGTGCTGCTATTGTATCCAACCGCAGCTTTATAAACTCCGGAAGGCGATACAGATGTTTTTTTATTTTGAGTGGTTCCTATTTCCTCCGTAGTGAGATTTAAATCAAGGTTACCTACTAAAGATCCCATTACAAAAAAATGCTTATCCAGTACCAGCGTATATGCATAGCCAATACCAGGTGCAATGGTTATATATCTCATTTCGGTAATACCTGCCTGGGGAAATCCTGTTTGTATAGCTTTTGGCACAAAGGCACTATCTCCTTCAATTATACCGAAATATGCTTCCCCACCATATAGTACGGAACCGGCTGATTTTTTTTGCCATTCGTTTTGTACAATAGAAGCACGATAAGAAAACTTCTCTTTATTGGGTACTTTATATGCTGAAATACCCCATAATCTTTCTTTTACATCGGGTCTGTAATAATAGCTTGCTGAATTGGCTGCTGCATAACCCTTGGGGTGCATATACATACCTTTTGGCATAACGACGAGCAGATCAATTGCCCATTTATGTGGGTAAAGGTGGAATTGCAGATCAAGTCCTTTTGTTTTACCTCTAACTTTTGTGTCTTTATTCAAAAAGCTAAATCCATAAAATGCACTTAAAGAATAATTATGCCAGGTAACACCAAAACCGGTATTTACTTTATGATTAGCCCTGTACTCAACATCTTCTGCGCTTCCGTTAGAAGGTATAACAAAACGAGTAACTTTTTGCCCAACATATAAACGGAGGGTTAATTTGTCCGGGTACATTTCATAATAAGTGCTGTCGTGCTCATATTTCTTTTTTTGTGCCTGAACAGCGTTTGTACTCATTAATAAGATGAATGCAAACGTAAATAATAGGAGGAGTGCTTTTTTCATGAGTTTAAAGTGTATGAGATTATAAAATATTTCTAAACATAGAACCAGATTCTGAATATATTCTGAATTTTACCTGATAATTGAAACAAGGCAACTCAATTATGAAGCCAGATTGGGGGGGGACCAGTTAATAAACTACCAGTTTACTGTAAATGAATGCTGCTGATCGCGGAAAGAATAAGAGATAGTAAATCCTGACGCATCGCAGATATGTTTGACAATGGAAAGACCTAAGCCGTTATTCCCGGCGTTTTTATTTTCTGTGTAAAATTTGCTATAAAGACGACTGTTATCTAAAGCTCTTTCTGGTCCTGCATTCGTGATGGTTAAACCAGTTATATTTAATTCAACATAGATGCTGCCACCCGGGATATTGTGTTTGGTGGCATTGCTAAGTAAATTATTCAGCAAAATATCTGCAAGGGCCTTATTCATTTTTACAGGAATGTCTTGTATAGAAACTGTGACCCGGATATTTTCACTGGCCCATAATTCATGGAAGGCTTCTATTTTTTTTGTTATTATTTTATCAAGATGGATGGTAGCTATTTCTTCAAATTGACTATTACCGATTTTAGCTAATAATAATAATGACTGAGTTAGCCGGCTTAATTTCTGGATAGATTCATAAATGCTTTGTGTTGTGATGCTTTGAGTTTCTGACAACTTTTCATCCTGTATCAACAAATCAAGCTTCGATTGAATAATGGCCAACGGAGTTTGCATTTCATGTGATGCGTTTTCAGTAAACTCTTTTAATAGGAGATAGTCTTGTTTTGCTTTCCTGGTTGTCAGCTCCAATGTATTATTCATTAACTGAAACTCTTCAATTCTTGTTTGCTGGAACTGCAGTGGATCGTTTTTGTCAATCGAAAAAAGGTTTAGTTTATTTAACGTGTCAAAAAACGGGCTCCACAATCTTTTTAGAACAAAGCGATTGATGATATAGGATGCTGCCAGCATTGCTAAAATAGTAGAAAGAATAATCAGCAATATAGACCAGAGGAGGTTCTCTGTACTTTCCAGTGGTTTCATTACTAATACCTCGTACGCTTTACCATTAGCCCTGATACCAAAAACCAAACTACGGAAATTATCCCTGTTTTTGTTTGATGAATCAGAAGCGACAAAAGTCCGGAAACGAATTTTAGTTGATGGATATTTTATTTCGGTATAAGTGATTACCAGGTGTCTTACTGGTATTATCTCGGGTAGTTGCTTATACTGTTTTACATATCCCTCTATTTCGTTCTTTTCAATTTCCAGATCGTCGTCAACCTGATTAACAAGTACAGCACGGATAAAATAATAAAATACAAGGCTGGTAACAAGAAATATAAAGAGAGTTGTAAGTAAATTTATCCGGTTATATTTAGTAAATAGTTTCATCTGGATATTTCATATAACATTGAATTTATATCCAAGGCCGTAAATAGATTTTATATAATCCTGGCCTCCGGCACTGATCATTTTTTTTCTCAGGTTTTTTATGTGGGCATAAATAAAATCATAACTGCCTGCGCCTTCCATCCCGTCACCCCACAGGTGCTCTGCTATTGCATTTTTAGTGATTACTTTATTTTTATTACTAATAAAATATACCAGCAGATCGTATTCTTTACGGGTAAGATCAAGGAGTATATTATTTACTGAAACTGTTTTTTCATTGACATTAAGTTGCAGATCATCATCAATATAAATAATATTTTTACCGTCAAAATTTCTTCTCCTGATAATAGCTGCCACTCTGGCTGCCAGTTCAGATAAATGAAAAGGTTTGGTCAGGTAGTCATCCGCTCCAAGCCCCAGGGCTGACACTTTATCATCAAGGGCATTCCTGGCCGAAATAATTAATACTCCGTCTGCTTTATTATTCTTTTTTATTTCTTTCAATATTTCAAGTCCGTTTCCATCAGGAAGATTAATATCTAATATGATACAGTTGTAATCATGAAAATGGATTTTGTCCAGTGCTGTATTGAAATCAGTTGCTTTTTCGCAGGTATATTGTTCTCCCGAAAGAAAAGTACAGATACTTTCTCTCAGCTCTTTTTCGTCTTCAATGATAAGAATTTTCATTTCCTGTAATTAAAGATAAAGTTAAACGCAAATAAATTCTCCCAAATATTTTGTGTCAATAAATATAAGGCAACAAATTTTCTGCTTTGGCTAAAAAAAATTAAACCTGTAAGAACCTCAACCTGACACAAAAAACAATATACCACAAACTTCTCCTATCTTTGTTCCATGACAATCGAAAAATTGAATGATATGCGGTCCCGCATTGCCGGGGTAAGGAGGTTTCTTTGACGTCGAAAACCGACGATATAAAATTGAAGAAGATAAGCAGCTTTCGTTAAGTTCCGGTTTCTGGGATGACAACAAAAGGGCTACCGAAATTCTCAAAAACACGAAAGTAAATGAGTATTGGGTTAAACTCTATGAGGCTACCGAAACGGCTGTAGAGGATTTTGCTGTACTCTTTGAATTCTGGAAAGGAGGCGATGCCACCGAAGATGAAACAAAAGAGTCGTTTGAAAAAGCCATCAACCAGTTGGATGAGGCCGAATTCAAAGCAACGCTGAATGAACCTGAAGATGAATTACCGGGCGTGCTTCAGATAAACTCCGGTGCCGGTGGTACTGAGAGCCAGGACTGGGCCGAAATGCTGGCACGTATGTACCGTATGTACGGTGAGAAGCAGGGCTGGAAAGTAACGGAGCTGGATTGGCAATGGGGAGATGGTGCAGGTATCAAGACCTGTACGCTGCAATTTGAAGGCCCTTTTGCTTACGGTTTTTTAAAAGCAGAAAGTGGGGTACACCGCCTTGTTCGTATTTCTCCTTTCGATAGTAATGCACGCAGGCATACTTCTTTTGTAAGTGTGTATGCCTACCCGCTGGTGGATGATACGATCAACATCGAAGTGAATCCTGCGGATGTGAAAATGGAAACATCCCGAAGTGGTGGAGCAGGCGGACAAAACGTGAACAAAGTAGAAACAAAAGTACAGTTGACGCATATACCTACGGGTATCGTGGTGGTTTGCCAGCAGGACAGGAGCCAGTTGGGTAACAGGGAACTGGCGATGCAGATGTTGAAAAGTCGTTTGTATGAAACGGAATTGCAAAAACGAAATGCAGCCAAAGATGCAACCAATGCCAAAAAGAAAAAGATCGAATGGGGTAGCCAGATAAGGTCTTATGTTTTTCATCCCTACAAAATGATCAAAGACCACCGTACCGATTATGAAGTAGGAAATATTGGACCGGTCATGGATGGAGAACTGGATGGGTTTATTAAGGCGTATTTGATGTCTGAAAAAGAAATAAGTTCATAGTTTAGTAGTTAGAGAATGGTTAATGAACCATGAACAATTAACTCCTGATAAAAATATCTTCAACACATAAAAATACAATTATGTCTATCGGAACTTTTTCTTACCCAATGCCAGTTAATGAACCTGTATTAAACTATGGCCCGGGTTCAGCTGAAAAGAAAAGGCTGAAAGAAGTATTAACAGAATTGAAAAAAGAAGAGATCGATGTGCCCATGTATATCGGCAGCAAGGAAGTAAGAACTGGTAAAAAAGTGGCGATGCACCCGCCGCATGAGACCAAACATACTCTGGGGTATTTTCATGCAGGAGAAGAGAAACATGTGGTACAGGCGATAGAAGCAGCACTGGCTGCAAAAGAAAGCTGGGCCGGTATGAGCTGGGAGAACCGGGCTGGTATATTTTTAAAAGCAGCCGATTTATTAGCTACTAAGTATCGTCCTTATATTAATGGAACAACTATGCTGGGGCAAAGCAAAAATGCTTTTCAGGCTGAGATCGATGCGGCCTGTGAACTGATCGATTTCTTACGTTTCAATGTTCATTTTCTTTCTGAGATTTACAAACAACAGCCCATCAGCAGCCCGGGTATGCACAACAGGATGGAATACCGGCCGCTCGAAGGATTTGTACTGGCAATAACACCCTTCAACTTTACCGCTATAGGCGGTAACCTGCCCACTTCAGCTGCCATGTGTGGTAATGTGGTCGTATGGAAACCGGCGAATACACAGGTGTATGCAGCACAAATGACGATGCGGATATTAAAAGAAGCCGGGTTACCGGATGGTGTGATCAATCTTATTTATGTGGATGGCCCTACGATTGGCAGCGTATGTTTTAATCACCGGGATTTTGCGGGTGTGCATTTTACCGGTTCTACAGGTGTTTTCAATAATATGTGGGAGACGATTGGTAAGAACATGAGTAATTACAAATCCTATCCAAGAATAGTGGGAGAGACCGGTGGTAAAGATTTTGTGGTAGTGCATAAAAGCGCAGACCCCGATGTGGTGGCTACGGCATTGCTAAGAGGTGCATTTGAATTCCAGGGACAGAAATGTTCGGCTGCATCGAGAGCTTATATTCCTTCAAATATTGCCGAAGAGGTAAAAAAGAAAGTGATAGCAGGGGTGAAGAGTTTCAGGATGGGAACGGTAGAAGACTTTACTAATTTCATTAATGCGGTGATAGATGAAAAGAGTTTCAATAATATCAAACGATATATTGATGCTGCTAAGAAGGATCCGAAGGCAGAAATATGGGTGGGAGGAAAATGTGATAGCAAAGAAGGCTGGTTTGTACAACCTACCATTATCGAAGCAAAAAACCCTAAATATGTAACTATGTGTGAAGAGATCTTCGGGCCGGTATTAACCGTTTATATTTACCCGGCCAATAGTTTTGAGAAGGTATTGGAATTGGTGGATGCTACTTCACCATATGCACTCACAGGGTCCATTATTTCTACTGACCGGGCTGCGGTTGAATTAGCCACTGATAAACTTAGAAATGCTGCGGGTAATTTTTATATCAATGATAAACCAACCGGGGCCGTAGTCGGGCAACAACCCTTTGGTGGGGCCAGGAGCTCCGGTACGAATGATAAGGCAGGTTCGATATTAAATTTATACCGTTGGTTAAGTGCAAGAACAATTAAAGAGACATTTAATCCTCCAACGGATTATCTATATCCGTTCCTGCAGGAAAAATAATATAATAAAAATGCAGCAGGCCGTAACTTTATAGTAAATCATAATAAATGCAGGTTCTCCTTTCATCACAGCAACTACTGGATACCGTTCATCAGCTGGCCAATCAGTTGAATGATAAGCATACGGATATGAACGATGTGGTGTTTGTGGGGATACAACAGGGTGGAGTGGTAGTGGGCAATGGGATTGTAACGGCGATTCACCTGATCAACCCTGACAAGAAGATACAATATGGCCAGCTGGATATCACTTTTTACCGGGATGATATCCGCAAGGAAATACTGGCACCGGATACAATGAACCTTCCCTTCGCCATTGAGAACAAAACCGTTGTGCTGATCGATGATGTATTGTTCACCGGACGTACGATCAAAGCTGCACTGGATGTGTTGCTGGACTATGGCCGCCCTGCCAAAGTGGAACTCTGTGTACTGGTTGACCGCAAAGAGCACCGCCAGTTCCCCATACAGGCTGATTATGTGGGCGTGACAGTAGAAACAGAAAAGACGGATAAAGTAAAGCTGGTGAACAAGCAAGTGGTGCTGATCAGCCAGTAAGATTTTATATTTAACCTGTAGTAATCTGTGCAATCCCTGCCTGGCCACAAAAATAAATATTTCATGCAGGCGGGCACATGTGGCTAAATCCTTTAATTTCGCTTTTTAATGCAACTATCCACTCGACACCTGCTCGGCATTAAGAACCTCACCCGCGATGACATTTCTCTTATTCTTTCCACTGCGGAGCAATTCAAAGAAGTTTTACAACGTCCCGTCAAGAAAGTTCCATCGCTACGGGATGTAACCATTGTCAATCTTTTTTACGAGAATTCAACCCGAACCCGCTTCTCTTTTGAACTGGCGGAAAAAAGATTAAGTGCAGATACGATCAATTTTGCAGCCTCAAGTTCTTCAGCTGCCAAAGGCGAAACTTTACTCGATACAGTCAATAATATTTTATCCATGAAAGTGGATATGGTGGTCATGCGACATAGTGCAAGCGGAGCCCCGCATTTCCTGGCCCAGCATATACCTGCTGCTATTATTAATGCAGGAGATGGAATCAATGAGCATCCTACTCAGGGTTTGCTCGATGCTTTTTCTATCAGGGAAAAGACCGGGACACTCGAAGGCCGGAAAGTGGCCATCATAGGTGATATCATGCATAGCCGGGTGGCGCAAAGCAATATTTATCTCTTGAAAAAAATGGGAGCGGAAGTGACAGTTTGCGGACCGCCCACTTTAATACCCAAATATATCAGTGAAGCATTGGGTGTACAGGTGAATTATAACCTGAAAGAAACACTCGAATGGTGTGATGTGGCCAATGTGCTGCGGATACAACTGGAACGACAAAACCAGGTTTTATTTTCATCGTTGCGGGAGTATAGTTTGACTTACGGTATCAATAGAAGTTTACTTGATAGCCTGCACAAAGAGATCGTTATCATGCACCCCGGCCCGATCAACAGGGGAGTGGAATTGGACAGTGATGTGGCTGACTCTAAACAATCCATTATCTTGCAACAGGTAGAAAATGGAGTAGCAGTAAGAATGGCAGTGCTTTATTTATTGTCTGGAAGAAACTAATTAAAAAGTACGAAGCTGGAAAAACGAAGTACGTTACGTACTTTGATGCGGTTTGTACTTCTAACTTCTAACTTGGTTTGGTTATGACTCGTATCTGTCTTTTTCCCGGCACTTTTGACCCACTTACACTTGGTCATGTTGATATTATCAACCGGGCATTGCCCTTATTTGATAAGATCGTTGTAGGTATTGGGTTGAATACTTCTAAATCCCCCATGTTTAGCCCTGATCAGCGCCTTGAATGGATCAAAGAAATTTATAAAGACGAAGATCGGGTAGAAGGAGCCGCATATGAAGGCCTCACCATTAATTACTGTAAGGAGATCGGTGCTCATTTTATTTTACGTGGTATCCGTTATGTCAGCGATTTCGAATACGAGAAAACCATTGCGGATGCCAACCGGACATTAGACAGAAGTATTGAAACCGTTTTCCTTACCGGGGAGCCTAAATATACATCCGTTGCCTCCACGATTGTCAGGGATATCATCCGGAATAACGGTGATGCCAGTCATTTTCTTCCTGAAGTTGTTTTTAAATCACTAACAAAATATGTATAATGAGCATTTGGTTTAATAAAGAGTTATCGATTGGGGATTTTGTACACCCGGAGAAAGGGAATATGGCGGAACACCTGGGTATTGAGTGGACAGTGATCGGTGAAGATTTCCTTAAAGCCAAAATGCCGGTGGATCATCGCACTAAACAACCCTATGGATTGTTGCACGGCGGAGCTTCCTGTGTATTAGCCGAAACAATTGGTAGTGTAGCATCGGCGATGGTAATTGACCAGGACCGGTTTCAATGTGTGGGACTGGAGATCAATGCCAACCATGTGCATAGTGCTACTCAAGGTTTTGTTACCGGTGTAGCAATGCCATTGCACCTCGGTAAATCCACCCATGTGTGGGATGTAAAAATCTATAATGAAGCAGGAAAAATGGTTTGCATCAGCCGCTTGACCGTCGCCATAATTGAAAAAAGAGATTTTACAAAACTCCGTTCGCTCTAAACTGCCTATCCGGTGAGGAATTTCTTTATTACGTCAATAACAGAAGGGAAACAATCCGGAAATAGTTTTTGGGCATCTTTGCCAGTCACCCATTTTATGTCATGAATATCTTCTTCTGTTTGCGGCACTAGCTGTTGTGCGCCGCTAACTTTCATATTGTACCAGTATGATTCTTTGAGTATGTATTTTGTGCCCTCGTGATAAGTATGATAAGTGATCAGGAGTGGTGATAGCAATTTCACCTGTTGCAAGCCCGTTTCTTCTTCGACTTCGCGTACGGAACATTCTTCCAGGGTTTCATCTTTATCTAATTTTCCTTTGGGCAGATCCCATTTCCCCCTTCGGAAGATCATCAGTATTTCTTTTTTTTCATTGACAACCAGCCCGCCCGCTGCCTGGACAAGTGTAAATTTTTTATAAAAGGCTTTCTTCAATTTGTCAAGATCCGGATGATAGAAAACGCCGGCATGGATCTTTTCCAGTTGCATTTCATGGATCATAGATTTGATTGAATGTGTATCCAGTTCATCAATAAAGACCGCATCATCATGGTGAACATACGGTTCGATCGTTTCATCCACTTTATCGCAGAGGAAAAGGGGTTTGTTGTTAAAATAGATCTTGATGTACATATTATCTAATAAATGCTGTAAGTTTTGAGCTACGAACTACCAACTACGAGTCATTATAGGAAGGTACGAACTAAAGTCTCGTAACTCGTCGCTCAGGGCTCGCAGCTTTTTTTTATCTTTATGCTATGACAGACGCCAAAGCCGTAGCCGAAAAACTCCTCCAGGTAAACGCTGTGAAATTAAGCCCTGACCAGCCATTTACCTGGGTCAGTGGCTGGAAGAGCCCAATCTATTGTGATAACCGCAAAGTATTATCCTTTCCCTTTATCCGGGACTTTATTAAATCAGAAATGTGTAATGTGGTCTTTGAAAAATTCCCGGAAGCAGGAATGCTGGCAGGCGTAGCTACGGCAGGAATTGCGTGGGGCGCTATGGCAGCTGACCAGTTGAAATTGCCTTATATCTATGTGCGTCCCAAACCCAAAGAGCATGGATTGGGTAACCAGATCGAAGGGTTTTATGAGGAAGGGCAAAAAGTAGTTGTTATTGAGGACCTGGTCTCCACCGGTAAGAGTAGTTTACAGGTGGTGGATGTGCTTAAGGAGCAGGGGTTGGAAGTGATCGGCATGGTATCTATTTTTACGTATGGTTTCACCGTTGCAACCGAAGCTTTCATTAACGCATCATTGACCTATTATTCCCTGACGGATTACTCAACCCTGATCAGTTCGGCGGTACAAAAAGGACTTGTTTCTGCCGGGCAAGAGGAAATTTTGTTAAAATGGCGGGATGACCCGGCCAACTGGAAAGGGGTTTCGTAATTTGCGATGAATACATCGAGTATGAAAAAAATTATTTTTGCCGCCATTACTGTTATCGGCTTTGCTGTTGTGGGTTCGGCCCAAACAAAAGCAATGCTGACGGCTATTATTAAAACCCCCAATGCCGTTTGTGAGAGCTGTAAAACGAGGATAGAAACTTACCTGAAACGTTATGATGGTGTACTGGAAGTAACGGTGTATTACCGTAGAGGAGAAACCAAAGTAAAATACCTGACTGACAGAACGGATATTGAGCAAATAAAAACCGCCATTGCTAATTGTGGCTATGATGCAGATGATGTACCGGCTACAGAAGATATATATAACAGGCTTCCCAAGACCTGTAAAAAATTTGAGGATGGAGGAGGGCACCCCAAGCCCAAAGTTCCACCGGTTACCCCGACACCTGTGCAGTAATAATATTTACGGGAACATGAGCTTCCTGAGGCTAAATTACCAGATTGTTAAGGCTAACTATGTGCCCGAAAAGTTTATTTCAGCAGTTTCTCCAGATCCTGTTTTCCTTCATAGCGGATCGGGTAATTGATATAGACGAGCCCTTTTCCGAGGCGGGCATTACCCTCTAATCTTATCATCACTTCTTTGGCTAAAAAAGCCAGGAGCGAATTCTTCAGGATCTTCCCCATATCCACCTGTAGTTTTACAGGTAACCGGAATTCTCCGTTGGCGGGAATATGTACCATGGTATCGATAGTAAAGTGACCCAAGAGCGTATTCTCAATCCAGGCATCACCTTCTGCTTCTTTTATCTTCAGCCTGAATTTATTGGGGTTATAATAATGCAGGTCCAGGGTAAGCGTGGATTCGCTCAGTCCCATTTTGCTGATGCGGACATTTTCAATACGTTTAAAATCGGGCTCCTTAACCTGCCCGCAGGAGGCCATGAAAAATGCCGGAACGAGATACAAAATCAATCGGGCGATTCGGAAATACATCATACAGGATTAGACCTGCAAAATAGGGGAAAGGCAGCTTGTAAAGGCGTTAAAAACGAGCCTGGACTTTTTTTACTACTTATTACCTGGTTATTGATTTGTACAGTACCCGGGATTTAGCGTTCCGGATTTTGGGGTTGGCTATCTCCCGAAAATTCTGCAAGCGTAGGAAATGTGCCTCATTTTTTCAGCAAATAATTTTGCAACATGTACAATGTAACAGGAACTAATGGCCCAATTTAACGGGCTAACCTCCTTAGTATTAAATCACTCATTTTTTTTTAAAAAGGGATGGGAGACTAAACACCCCCAGGATTTCATTACTAACATCATTATTTTTTTAGGGGGGAATTTCAGAAGTCGTAGCCCCAAAACAAAGAAAATATATAACTAAAATATGTAGTTAAATTAAAATACTGCTAATTTACGATCTAGCTAATAAATGAATCATATTC
>JAWXCO010000022.1:0-24600 GCA_034408705.1 Bacteroidota bacterium | reverse complement strand
CCTGTATGGTGGTACCTATAACCAGTTTAAAGTCGCTTTCAAACGTCTCGGGATTGAAGTACGGTTTGCCGATGGCGATGATGCAGAAAGTTTTGTAAAACATATTGATAAAAATACCAAGGCTTTCTATCTCGAAACAATCGGTAACCCCCGGTTGAACATTCCTGATTTCAAAAAATTTGCTGACCTCGCTAAAGAATATGATCTGCCGCTCATTGTTGATAATACTTTCGGGGCCGGTGGCTATTTATTTAAACCTCTTGAGCATGGCGCAAATATTGTCGTGGAATCTGCTACCAAATGGATCGGCGGGCACGGTACCACCATCGGCGGTGTGATTATAGATGGCGGCAATTATAATTGGGGTAATGGAAAGTTCCCGCAATTCACTGAACCCAGTGAAGGATATCACGGATTAAAATTCTGGGATGTTTTTGGTGAAGGCAACCCACTTGGTTTACCGAATATCGCTTTTGCTATCCGGGCGAGAGTAGAAGGATTAAGAGATTTCGGCGCCTCCCAAAGCCCATTTAATTCTTTTCTCCTGTTACAGGGATTGGAAACACTCAGCCTCCGTGTACAACGGCATGTCGATAATGCACAGGCGCTTGCAGAGTGGCTGGAGCAACATCCTTCGGTTGAGTTTGTGCAATATCCCGGGTTGAAAAGCAGTCCTTATCATGAGCTGGCAAAAAAGTACCTGCTCAAGGGCTTTGGTGGTGTCCTCAATTTTGGCGTAAAAGGAACCAAAGAAAATGCCAGCAAGTTTATTGATTCGCTGAAACTGGTTAGTCACCTGGCAAATGTTGGGGATGCAAAATCACTGGCCATTCATCCGGCCTCTACCACACACGAACAACTGAGTGCGGAAGAGCAAGATGCTTCCGGTGTTCAGCCCAACCAGGTACGTATCAGTGTCGGTATTGAACATATTGATGACATTAAAGCAGATTTTGAACAGGCATTTGAAAAAGTGTTTGCCAAAGAATTGGTTGGATAAAATTATGAACCCGGCGTTTAGCCTGCCGCTCAATAACTATTTGTGACAACGATATATCATTATAATGCGCCTTTTACATTAGAGTCAGGTGAAAGCCTTTCAGGTTTTCACCTGGCTTATACTACGCATGGCCAGCTGAATGCAGCAAAGGATAATGTCATATGGATATTTCATGCCCTCACCGCCAACAGCAATCCGATTGAATGGTGGCCCGGGCTGGTGGGTGACGGAAAGTTCTTTGATCCTGCCAGGTATTTTATTATTTGTGTAAATAAACCCGGTAGTCCCTACGGCAGTATTTCACCAGTCAGTAAAAAACCGGGCAGCCATGAACTCTACTATGGAGATTTTCCCGTGTTCACGATCCGGGATATGATCAAAGCTTACCAGCACCTGAAAGAAGAACTGGGTATAAAAAAAATATTGATCGGCCTTGGCGGCAGTACCGGGGGCATGCAATTATTGGAATGGGCGATTGAGGAGCCCGGCTTGTTTGATTATATTGTTCCAATTGCTACCAGCGCCGTACTATCACCCTGGGGTATTGCTTTCAATGCCTCACAGCGTATGGCCATCGAAGCAGACAGTAGCTGGGAGGAGCGACATCCAGAAGCCGGCCATAAGGGATTGGCGGCGGCCCGTTCCATCGCCCTGCTTTCCTATCGTCACTACAATGGTTTTGCGATCACCCAAAGAAGAGATAAAGCTTTTGTACCACTATCAGAGGAAACAAAATATGCCGCTGATAATTACCAGCGTTACCAGGGGCTAAAGCTGGTCAACCGGTTCAATGCTCTTTGCTATTACCGGCTTTCCCAAAGTATGGATAGTCATGATGTGGGCCGCAACCGGGATGGGGTAGAGACGGCCTTAAAAACGATCAAAGCAAGGACACTGGTTATAGGTATAACTTCAGATGTTTTATATCCTATTACCGAACAGGAATATTTACAACAAAATATCCCGGGTGCACAACTACTGACCATTTACAGTGATTATGGTCACGATGGTTTTTTACTGGAATATGAAAAAATAGAAACAGCCCTGTTAAAATTTATGGGCGAAAAAAAATTATTTCATTTAAAAATAGTGAACGAATAACATGGGAACACATCAGCAATTAACAATAGGTCTTTTTGGGTTTGGTGTAGTAGGCGAAGGCCTGTATAAAGTATTACAACAAACTCCTTCTTTGAAAGCCTCCATAAAAAAGGTTTGTATAAAGAACTATGGAAAGAAAAGGAATGCACCGGCCTCCTTATTTACTACAGATAAGAATGAACTACTCAACGACCGGGAGATCAATGTGATTGTGGAAGTGATCGATGATTCCGCTGCCGCTTTTGAGATCGTAAGCATCGCCCTGAAAAACGGCAAAGATGTAGTAAGCGCCAGTAAGAAAATGATCGCAGAAAATTTGCCGGCACTGCTGGAGTTACAACAACAAACCGGCCGGTCATTTTTATACGAATCCGCAGCCTGCGCCTCTATTCCGGTCATCCGTAACCTGGAAGAGTATTATGATAACGACCTCTTGCATTCCATAAAAGCCATCGTGAACGGTTCTACCAATTTTATCCTGACAAAAATATTTGAAGAGGGACTTGATTTTAAACAAGCCTTGTTGCTGGCACAGCAGGCCGGCTTTGCGGAAAGCGATCCAAAATTGGATGTAGAAGGCTATGACGCCGTGAACAAATGGACGTTCCTGCTGACACATGCCTATGGTATTATTGAAAGCCCGGAAGCAATCTTATTTAACGGCATCCAGCATATTCATGCCAGCGATGCTGTGGTAGCACGGGCAAAAAAGCAGGAGATTAAATTAGTAGCCCAGGCGCAAAAGCTAAGCAATGGAAAAGTTGCAGCTTTTGTATTGCCCCAATTTGTGAACCAGGATGATCATCTTGCTTTTGTAAAAAATGAATACAACGGGGTGGTGATTGAAAGTGGTTTTGCTGACAAGCAATTCTTTTATGGTAAAGGAGCTGGCAGTTTACCAACCGCTTCGGCTGTACTCAGCGATATCTCCGCTTTGCGCTACCAATATAAATATGAATATAAAAAACTCTATCATCACCCTCCGCACCAGTTAAGTAATGATATCTTTCTCCGGGTGTATGTGAGCTTCAATGACCTGGCGGTAATTCCCCGTGAACGCTTTGAATGGATCGAAGAATGGCATGCCCAGGAAGACCGGAAATATTTAGTTGGGGTAATCTCCTTTGCAGAACTAAAAGGAAACAGCTGGTGGAAAGAGAATAGCACTTCCCTGATCTTATTGCCAGAACCAATCATTGAAGAAACAGAGACCCGGAAACTGAAGAAAAGAAGCCTGGAATTGGCAGGAGTGCTTTAATGTTCATAGTTCATGGTTCATAGCGCTTACAGCGCAAACTGTCTTCATGGTTCATGACTATCCATGAACCATGAACTATCAACCATCATCTGTTTTCTCTTTCCTACCTTTACCGTAACATATTGTAATCATGCGGGAGCTATCAATTGTCATTACGGTCATGAATGAGGAGGAAAACATCAAACCCCTGCTGGAGGCAGTGCGCTCTGCATTAAATGGCATTGATTACGAAGTGTTGCTCGTAGACGATGGTTCTTCTGATAATACCAAGCAACAAATACTGGAATATGCAGATGAAAGGACTGTGCTGGTAGAACTAAGAAAAAACTATGGCCAGAGTACAGCTATGACAGCCGGTATTGATTATTCCAGGGGGAAATATGTGGCCCTCCTGGACGGAGATTTACAGAATGATCCCACCGATATTCCTTCCATGCTCCAGTTATTAAAAGACGAAGACTGGGATGTGGTGGCCGGCAACCGGAAAAACAGGAAGGATGGATTTATTCTCCGAAAGATACCCAGCAAGATCGCCAATGCCCTGATTCGCCGGATGACGGGAGTGTATATTAAAGATTATGGCTGTACGCTAAAAGTTTTTAAAAGAGAAATTGCAATAGAGTTAGGTTTATATGGAGAGTTGCATCGTTTTATCCCCGTACTGGCAAAATTACAGGGCGCAAAGATCACCCAGGTTGATGTAAAACATCATGCCCGTATACATGGCAAAAGTAAATACGGTATCAACCGGACCTTTAAAGTAATGAGTGACCTGGTGCTGATGGTATTTATGCGAAAATATATGCAAAAACCCATGCACCTGTTTGGGCCCATTGGTTTTGTAAGTCTCGGAATCGGGATCTTAATCAATATTTACCTGCTCATCTTAAAGCTGATGGGCAATGATATTGGCGGAAAGCCTTTATTGATCCTCGGGTTAATTCTTTTAATTGGCGGTATACAGTTTATCACTATCGGAATCGTAGCGGATATCAATACAAGAACTTATTTCGAATCGCAGAATAAGAAGACCTACAATGTGCGAAAACTATTCAAGGGAAAAAGAGAAATTCCCGCTGCAGAGGCATCTGAAATAGTGCAGCAATAGGATTGCAGGTTTAGCCTTCCCCAATCGCCCTTAGGAGCAATGGAAAACAGCCAGGTGTAAAATAAAGAAAGAATTTTCTTCCCCTGGAAGTCTCCTGCTTTCCTTTATTTGAATACGAACGAATTAATGATGCAGGGACTCCCCTACTCGCCGATTGGATCATTTTTTTACCCCGAAGTCTTTGGAGGTTGTTGAGCAAATAAAAAACCGATGAGTCCGCCACCAACTTTTCAACAACCTGTTGCAATAATAGGCGAGACATCATCGGAAAAGCGTTCATAAGGGCAAACTCGTGCGGAAAGAAGTATACTATAATTCTGTCCGACTAAAATAGGCGGGCAGAATTATTAGGTATGAGGAGGTTTACTATCTGATCTTCTCTTTACCTATATTACTGTTCGAATTTACGACCAGTACCGTTTTACATAAATCCTCTTTCAGGCTTATTTCAAAAACCATTCTGTTCTTATATTACTACCCAGGGCGACTGGGCCCAAAGAACTCCCGAAGCCTATATAACTTTCAGGAATTTTGATTCGGGTGTAACCCAACTGCCTGGCTAATACATATTAGCAAGAGGTTTTCCCCGAAATTGCTCTATCGGCTTGATCCTGATCAAGTAAAATAAAAATGGGAATAACTCATTTTACAATTCCTTTTAAATGAGATCCGGGAGTTTTATTTTTCTCTCCTGTACCGAAATGATAAAGCAAACCACCTTTTTTGCAATTCTAATTGCCCTTGCTCAATTGAGTACTGCCCTAAACACTGCGCCCGTCAATTTTCACCCGAAAATTGACGGTGATTCACTTTTAAATCAAATACCAGCACCGGAACAAATGCTTCATCAGATCATAAGTGTGATCGGCGCTAATAACGTTTTCGAATTAAAACAAGCGCCTGTGCAGAACCTGGAAGCATCTATTTCACACCGGAAAATGATGATTATCTACAATCCCGAGTATATTGACTGGCTCAATAAGGTTACCCATGACAAATGGGCGGTCATGACGTTGCTAGCTCATGAGATAGGTCATCATTTGAATGGCCATACGAAACGCAATAAAGGAAGTTCTCCGAAAGTTGAACTCGAAGCAGACGAATTTGCTGGTTATATTTTAAATAAACTCGGTGCCACACTTCAAGACGCTCAAAAAGTAATGAACTACATAGCCCGGATCAATGCATCTATTACCCACCCCGGAAGATATGACCGCAAACAGGCCATCCAAACAGGTTGGGACAAAGCCAGTAATGAATGGCCTGGAACAAAAGACAGGCATTAAAGTAGCCGGTTATTTGCCTTATATAATTTCAGCACGAATAAACCCAGATTATGAGCCGGCGCAAAGTATTCATGAAACATCGTTAATGTTGCTGCATCCTTCCTGAATTGATTTTCCAGTTTATTCCATATTGCCGGCCACAACAGATCTTCATCTTTGGATAGCAGCTCGTTAATCATATCAAGAATTGGATCGTTAATAGATTTAGACCCCATCTTCTTCGAACCGATTACCTGCACTTCCGGGTTAATGCTCGCAATACTGATCGCCTTATTATAACTGCCGCATGATCCTACTATTGCCAACTTTACGGATGGAGCTAATCGTTTCAATGTCTTATCCAAATGATAACTATGGCCTCTATGAACAAGTATAGCCGGTTGCAAATCGTTTGCTTCCAGGTAAGCAAATAAACTATCCTGCGCAGTAAGATCAGCTTGTTGTTGCATATCTAATGGAAGGCTGGCGTAAATTGTCAGCGGATGATCGGTGAGTGATTTAATACTTACCCAATATTTATTTCGTGATACCTCCCATATAGATCGGTCTGTATACCCTTTTAAAAAATTGCTAAAAGAAGAAATACCATCTTCGTCACCATAAAATAATACGAGTTCTGTTATCTCAGCTCTTGCATTTTCTAAAGAAGAATGTTTCAATATTTCATAATCTCCCAGTACATTCCAGAGTTGCTGCAACCCTTCCTTTTGCCGCACTAATTTGAGCAAATCATTCAGGATTCCATAAAGCCGTATCCCAAAATAATGTTGTTTAGCAACACAACGCTCAAGGTTTTCCAGGATCGTTGCTTCTATTAACTCACAGGTTTTCGGTACTGTGCAAAGGGCATTATATGAATCAGCAATATCCATCGCGTTTTCGAGTGCTGTCGTTGGATCTTCCTCGATGTTGTTTATAAATAAACGCAAAACTTCCAGCATTTTTTCAGGGCTCAACCGGTGCAAAAAATCCTCCAGTACATTATAATTGGCCGCCATACGGATAAAAACATGAAAGTTCTCCCATTGAAGGGTTTCGAACAAAGCATCAGCCGTTTTATCATTAAACTTCGCCACTAATCTTTTATATAACCCCAGATAGCTGGATGTATATAATTCATTGCCGCAAGTGGTAATGATAAAATAAAGATCCTGCAGCCGCAATCCATTAACTGATGCAAAGCGAACTGCATCGGTAGCGTTATGTAAGCTATTGATCTCATTTACATAAAAAGCCAGAGCCCTTTCCCTGATACCATTCTTTAACGGGAGAAGAAATCCTGATCCCATAGAATTTTTAGGATCCAGCAAAGTGTTGACTAATAATTGAAAATAACCGGTAGGTTCAGCCCGTGCACTGATTATATCTTCCTGACTGATCAATCCATTTGCAATTTGTGCTGCAAAGAGTGAGAGGTCCGTGGCATATTTATCGTTGGAAGAATAGACGATCTGGCGTATATAATTATTATTTGAATTTCGTATCCGTTGCTGTAACGCAGCATTCCCTTTTCTCAAATAATAGATGATGTTCATCGGGTCATACAATACCGCTTCAAGCAAAAGGGAATCTGCAAACGGAAATTCAGGGTTTGTTTCTAAAAATTGGAGAATGAATTCTGGCGCGGATGACACCCTTTTATAAGTTGTCACATCATTCAATACGGTATACTCTTTAAATTGGGTAACCGAAGCTGCTATCAACTGGCTGTTATGTAAGTCCACTGGCATCAATACAGGCACCAGTGGCTTTTGCTGAAGGATAGTCGTTAATACTTTTTGATATAATACCACTGCATCATCAAGCCCGTAAAGGTGTAAATTGTTTTTCGCCAGGTTCTTATTTACTTCCTGCAAAAAATAGGCAACGCTTCTCCTGGCTTTATCTTTTTCAATTGCATTCAGTGATTGATTCTGTTCAATAACTATAACAATATTATTCAATTTCAATTCAAAATTTCTGATAACCGGATAGCTAACTGCTGTATCGGCGGGCACTAACTGTACATGTTGTAGAAAATTTTTCCATTCCCTGTTAAACAGGGACATATCGATAGATGAATTTTGCCCATTACTGGTAAAACATTCTACACATAACCCCAATAAAATAATAGTACTCCAAATTTTTCCTTTCAGACGAGTCGCAACTAAAGATTTTATACGCATACTTAATATGAACTGTTGGAAAAGTATGCCAGACTGAAATACAGGTAGAAAACAAATTGAACAGTACAAGATTCGTGTTCTTTATCATTCATAGAATAGTACATCTTACTCAATAGAGGCAAGGTTGTAGATTTTCTTTCACACTATGCTTTGAAATGTATTGGTATGATTTTGGGTATCAAATCCAGTGAGAACATAAATATTAACAGTTAATTTATTAAAACAACATACTATGAAACGATTACTTGTAACAATCTTGTGTGGGTTTATTTGTAGCAATCTTGTTGCACAAGATGCAGCACCGACACGCTATACCGTATCCGGGGGTTTACTCGGGGCAGCCAATTTTAGTAAGTTCAGAATTCCGGATGACAATAACGCCACCCCTGGACTCAAGTATGATACTAAGGCTGCATGGGCAGCTGGTATATGGGTAAACTTTCCTGTTTCTTCCCATTTCTCTATCGAACCACAGCTCTCGTACAGTTCTTATGCTTATAAAACCAAAAGTGCTGTGACAGAATTAATCAATGAAGGTGATATACATTATATTTCATTGCCGTTAGTATTAAAATTACATACAGGCAATAAACTAGCGATACTTGCAGGCCCGCAACTTGATTTCCTGACATCGGTAGATGATGACAGGAATATTGCAGTAAAAGAAGATTTCAATAGTACCAGTATATCGGTATTCGCCGGATTGGAACTTTTCCCCCATGCTAAAGTTTCCCTTTTTGGACGCTATGTTCACGGATTATCCAATATGAATAACAGAGCGAATCATAGCTCTACAACACAATATAAAAATCAGAATTTCCAGGTAGGTTTAAAACTGCGGTTATTCGGAAAGAAAACCGTTGCCTATAAAGCGACAGACGTTCCGATCCCGGTTGTAATTCCGGATAGCGATGGAGATGGCATTAATGACAATGATGATAAATGTCCAACTCAGGCAGGCCTTGCCAAATATTATGGTTGCCCTGTTCCCGATAGTGATGGCGATGGGATCAATGATGAATTGGATAAATGTCCAACTCAGGCAGGCCTTGCCAAATATGAAGGTTGTCCTGTCCCGGATAGTGATGGTGATGGTATCAACGATGAATTAGATAAATGTCCAACCCAGGCAGGCCTTGCTAAATATGAAGGTTGTCCTGTTCCGGATAAAGATAGCGATGGCATTAATGATGATGATGATAAATGTCCAGACATTGCTGGTATAGCAGCAAACAATGGTTGCCCGGAAGTACCGGCTAATGTAAGCAAGACACTAGGTCTATCCGCTCAAAACATTTCCTTTGGGTCCATCAATGCAAAATTGACCACGAAATCAACTACTTCACTTGATCAGGTAGTAAAGATCATGAATGAAAATCCAGGATTGCATATCCGGGTTGAAGGGCACACGGATAATGCCGGAGATGAGGGAGTTAATATGCAATTAAGCGAAGATCGTGCAACTGCCGTGAAAGATTACCTGGTTAGCAAAGGTATCAATGCAGACAGGATCGCAGCAGAAGGTTTTGGTGAAACACAACCAATAGCAGATAATAATACAACCAGCGGAAGAATAAAGAACCGCAGAATTGAATTAAGGGTAGCTTATTAATTTCCTGATGAAAAGTAAAAAAAGAAGATCTTATATTAGGTCTTCTTTTTTTTGTCAGGTAACACAACAGAACATCAGGGAAGCGGGGTCGCCGATTATCCATTCTTCCGGTAAATAAATAGGACAGGCAGATCCATTTTCTCCATTACTTTCGGCTCATATAAAGCCCTGGTGATTTTGCACGATATTGTTTGCAGATAGTAAGCCCTATATATATATCGGAATATTTTTCCTATTACGGAGACGGGTAAAAAGATCAAACAGGCGACCTGCAAACCGGGAATCAAAGCCGATCCCATTATCAATGATACTTATCTTCAGGAAATAAACCCCTGTATAACAGGTTCGTCACCCAAGGCCTAGTTGCTACTAGTTAAACCGCAAATCCATAAGTAGGAGACTATCGAATGCTGGTTGTAAACTTTTTGGCCACTATCAGGTCCAACCAACTAATATCTGCGAACAGCCTTTTGCACGGTATAACGTGCCGCATCTGGCCCCCGTCTTCCACAAATATAAATTAAGCAGGGTCCCCATGTGGTAATATTTACCCCTGAATTGAGGCAGTAAATATACAGCACTGATGCCCCACTTAAAACGATCCGCCTGAAGTAGAGTGATTTAACAACAAAGACATCGTGGCTTGTAAATTGGTGAAATACAGGTATGAAAAACAAAGCTTCGGACAGGCGGGTATCAGCACTGTTGGTAGATGATGATGAAGATTGGTTGATGTTGATACAATCCGTGCTTGGAAAACAAGGGGTAACGACAGTGGCTTCAGTGAATGGGGAAGATCTGTGGGAAAAGGTAAGCAAATTCCATCCGGATATTATTTTATTGGATATCGCAATGAAAGGAGGGGCCGATGGTGAAACTTTTTGCCGTCAATTAAAAACAAACCGCGTGACCGCTAAGATTCCGATCATTATGCTTTCATCCAACGATAATATCAAAATGATCGCCACAAGGTGCGGGGCAGATGGTTATTTGCCAAAGACAATGAAAGGGGACATTATAAGGGAACAAATTGTAAAGATCCTTGATTCAGCATAAATAAATTTAAAATGCAAGAGAAAAAATCAAATAGAGAGGAGACTGAAAAGAAGGTCGGGACTACAATGGGTAAGTCAGATAAAAACGCAGGAAGTGGGGGCTTCAACCAGGGTGCTGAACAGGAACCCAACATTAATGACGGTGTTGCAGATGGAACACCGGATCATGAGAAAGTTAGCAAAGAAAAAGAAAATCCAAAGTCCGGGAAAGCCGGTTAAATTTCTAGAATGTGTTTTAACTAATTGATCCTTTGAAGTTTACGATTGAGTATACGTATTTAAAAGAATCAGAAACGAAGCTTCTATCATTCTTTTTAAAGTAAATAATTTTTAGGAGCAAAAGAGGTTATTCAATCGGGAAAAGGCGTAAATAACAATAGTATCCGTTAATTCTATAACTATTTCCCATAATTATGCAACTCTATCCAAATCAAGCGACATACCTTTGTAATCCGGATTTGGCGTTTTACCAGTAATAGTCTTATTTTTGAAATTGTCTGAATGAAAAGAACTAAATCCATAAAGATAAAAGCAGTTTTGCTATTGACTGTGTTCTCCTTAAACACCGTTGTGGGTTTTGCGTGTTCTATGGGCGTAGATATGGGCTACAACAAATCGCATCACACAGAAGATGTTATCGAAGTATCCGTTCATGTTCATGCTGACGGCAAAAAGCACCATCATCAAAATGAGCCAAAGAAAACCCATTCTGATGACCCTGCTTCAAATCATCACGACAAAAAAGATGCTTCTAAAAAAGATGCTTCTAAAAAAGATGATTGCTGCACCAATGAAATAATGCAATTTCAGCAGTCGGATAAAAACCTGGCTGCAAAAACTGGTATTAATATGCCTGAGTTAGTAGCAATCCTCACTACTTATTTTGGAATAGCTATTTTTAAAACGACACAGTCATCACCGCAAAAGTATATTGCCAGCTATTTTCATCCTCCTCCACCTGATATACGTGTAGCTATACAGAGTTTCCAAATTTAATTATTGTAACTAACTGAAGCAGTTCAAGTTTCAGGATTAACTTATTTTGCCCATGGCAAAATGAAATAATAAGTTTTACAATAATACTTTTTTATGTTCAGGAATATATTTACAGGGTTTTTACTTTTAACAGCAGTAAATACGAATGCTCAAACGCTGTTAACAGAAACGGAAGCCATCAGCAAAACGCTAGTTAACAACAAGAATATAAATGCCGCTTCATTACAGGTAAAGCAGCAAAAGGAATTACTGAAGTCTGCTATCAACTTACCTAACCCTGAGTTTTTCTGGGAAAGTCCTACGGGTAACTTTTACACAGGAAGTATCACACAGTCTATAGAGTTTCCTTCCGTTTACAGCAATCAATACCGTTTGCAAAAGGGACAAATTGCTATCGCCCAAAAAGAAAAACAATTAACCGAAGCAGAATTAAAATACAGGGTAAAGCTTTTATATCTTGAAATGCAGTTTACTGATTCGCTGATAAAGCAATTATATATTCAGGATACTTTGTATGAAAAAATAAAAACGTCAGCCAACCGCCAGTTTATTGCCGGGCAGATTGATTATCTGCAACAACTATTTGCCGAAACGCAATACGGCGAAATTCATAATCAATATTTACAGACCATTTCAAAAGCAAAATCTGTAAAAGCACAACTGCAATGGTTCACCGGCTTGAAAGATGATTTTATGGTGGAGCCTTTAACTGTTTCTGTCAGTAACCAGCAACTGTATCTTTTACCTGATTCCACAGTATTATTTTCGAATCCTTCTGTTCAGCTATTGCAACAACAACAATTGAATGCCAAACAAAATATTGCCCTGCAAAAAAGTAAAGCTTTGCCTGGATTGGCATTTGGCTATTTTAACCAGGGCGAAAGAGATACAAAATGGTATAATCGTTTCCGTTTCGGAATTACCCTTCCCTTATGGCTTGGCCAATATAAAAGCAAAATCAATGCTGCTAAAACTGAGCAACAGGTTTTGCAGAGCCAACAGGAGGGTTTACAACAGGAATTATCCTTACAAGCCATTAATGCCAGTGGAGAAATGCAAAGCAACTGGCAATCGGTGCAATACTATCAACAAACAGGTTTGCGGAAAAGCCAGGAAGTAATTACTACTTCGACACGTTTTTTTTCAAGTGGAGAAATTGATTATATCAGTTTGTTGAAATATAGCAATGACGCGTATGCTATTTACCAGAAATACCTTGAGGCAATAAAAAATTATAACAAGAGTGTTATCAATTATCAATATTTAATGGGACAGTTATGAAACGATTATTAATTATTTTATTATGGTTACCGGTAGTAACCTTTGCACACGGGGGTGAAGAACATGTCGATGCTAAAAAAGCAGCGGTATCTGCTAGCAGCTATTTTTCTTCAGAGGCTTTTTCTGATAAATATGAATTGCTGGTTAAGTACAGCCCCCTTACACCGGGAAAAGAAGCAGTCCTTAAATTGTTTATCAGCGAATATAACAGTAATAAGCCGCTTGATACAGCAAGCTTAACAATAACTGTTGCCGGAAACCCCAATATAAAAGTAACAGCAACCCGGCTTGATATAGGAGTATATGAACTTAAAGCAATACTCCCGGAGAAGAAAGCCTACAATTTGGTTGTAAATATTAATAGTGCATACGGAGCTGATTTAATACAGGTAAATAATATTGAAACAGGTAAAGAACTGGCAGTATCCGAAACTTCACCGGAACCACATTCACACTGGTACAGCAGTAACTGGTTTTTCGGATTGATAGGACTACTGGTTGGAATAATAATAATGTTTTTTATCAGCAAAAAAAGGAACAGGAAAATAACAACAATAGCAATAATTCTTTTCTGTTTACTGCCAACCGCCACTTACAATACCGTATCAGCACATGAAGGCGAAGACCATGGAGAAGGTGCTGCAAAGGCAGGTGGCTCAGCTACCACTTTTATAATAGAAAAAGAAACACAGTTTCTGTTTACTATTCTTACACAAAAAATTGGTACCGGCGATTTTAATCAATCAACGGTTTTATTAGGAACTGTTACAGCTGCCCCGCAGGGAAAAGCGGTCATACAATCACCGCAAACCGGAAAGATTGTTGCTTTAAGAGTTAACCCCGGTCAGCAGGTAGGCCGTGGACAGGTGCTGGCAGTGGTTGAGCAACAGGTAGATGCAGGCACACAAATAGACATCCTTTCACAGCGAAATATAGTGAACTCAGAATATGAAGCTGCTAAAGCACAATACGAGAGATTGAAAACGATTGAAGATATTGCGGCTAAAAAAGATGTAACGGAAGCAAAAGCCCGGTATGAAAGTGCAAAAAGAAATAAACAGTTATTTGATGCCAACGCAGGTGGTAGTGCCGGAAGTACAAAATTAGTAAGCCTCACATCTCCTATTAGTGGTGTAGTTGGCACTTTTAATTATTCCATCGGGGCTGTGGTAAACACAGGAGAAACATTGTTTGAAATTACCAACCTGAACCAGGTGTTTGTAGAAGCACAGGTGTTTACTGCTGATGTTGCCAAACTGAAATCAGCTACTTCTTTTACAGCCACTTCAAATAATGATACGATGTCTTACAAGCTTAAAATGACAAGCACCGCACAAACCGTTAATGCGGACAATCAATCCCAAAAAGTAGTGTTTGAAATATTGAATCCAAATAGTCAGTTTAAAATAGGAGAGAATATTAATGTGAGAATGACGGGGAATGATGTTATCCGGCAGGTTGTAGTGCCCAATGAAGCTATTACCGACGTGAATGGCAAGCCTGCCATTTTTATTAAAGACAAGGCGGAGCAATACAGCATCAGCTTTTTAGTAAAGGGACAGAGCAATGACAAATTCACAGTAATAAATAAAGGAACGGAAGATGGTGAAAGGGTGGTAACCACCAATGTTTATCAAATGAAAATGATATACCTCAACCAATAATTTTTTAAGATTAAAACAAAAAAAATGAAACATCTGAAAGTACTCTTAACATTGGCAATAGCGGTGTTTTCCTTCACTGCCCTAAATGCCCAGGCAACAAAAACGAAAGCTAAGAACAGTTTGGCAGTTGCTGATTCGGTTTATCAATGCCCCATGAAATGTGAAGGCGAAAAAACATATAAGAAGCCCGGGAAATGCGCTGTTTGCAACATGAAACTAAAGCCAATGCCCAAACCTGCTGCTATCACTTATCAATGCCCCATGAAATGTGAAGGTGAAAAAACGTATAACAAAGCAGGGAAATGTCCTGTGTGTAATATGAACCTGAAAGCAAAAGCAACTCCTGTTGCAAAAGTTCTGTATCAATGCCCCATGAAATGTGAAGGCGATAAAACATACAGTAAAGAAGGCAAATGCCCCGTATGTAATATGGCATTAAAAAAAGTAAAGACTGAAAAAGTAAAAGAAAGTCACGAGGGGCACAATCATAATTAAACCAATAATAAAACAAATAAAAATGAAACAGGTATTAAAACTCACCACTGCTGTTATTGCGATCGGTACAATCGCATTTTTATCCGCCTGCAATAACAATGCATCTACAAAAAAAACAACAGGAACAGATACTGTCGCACAAACTACGGGAGAACATGCACATCAATACCGCTGCCCAATGAATTGTGAAAAAGGTAAAACCTATGACAAGGAAGGTACTTGCCCGGTATGTGGCATGAAGCTGGAACATTTTGATGGTGTTGATAATGGCCTTACCTACAAAATGGAATTTGCAGCTGCCCCTGCCCAGGTAGAAACTGGCAAAGCCGCTGTGTTAACCTTTACTCCAAAAGTGGCAGGTAAAGAAAGTGAAGCAGTGGCACTGGATGTACAGCATGAAAAGAAAATTCATTTAATAGTGGTAAGCAACGACCTCAGCTATTTTGAACATATCCATCCCGATTACCAGGCAGACGGCTCTTATAAAATAATTGTATTAGAAAATAATAAATCGTATAGCAATGGTCCGGGCAAAAATGAAACCCGTTTTGCAAATGGTGGGGACTATACCTTGTTTGCAGATTACCTGCCAAGCGGAGGCAGCCACCAGGTAGAAAAAATTGCTGTAAATGTGAAAGGTACAACTAGAACCCCTGTTACTTACAATGCAAATAAACTTACAGGCACATCAGACAATTTTACTGTAAATCTACAAACAACCGGCGGAAAATTAATTACCGGTGCACAAATGCATATTGCAGGGGAGCTAACACAAAACGGTAAAGCAGTTGATGTCAATACACTGGAAAATTATCTCGGTGCAAAAGCTCACATGGTAGTGGTTAGTTTAAATGACAAAGAATACCTGCATGTGCATCCTGATGTAAGTGTAGGTAAGTTTGATTTGCATACAACTTTCAAAAAGCCCGGTATTTATCGTGGCTGGATTCAGTTTCAGAGTGCCGGGAAAGTGCATACCGTAGATTTTGTGATGGATGTAAAAGAAGGAACAGCAGACGACATAAAGAAAGCAACCGAAGGCCATGATGAGAAGGAAGCTGGTCACGAAGAACATTAAATTTTTGAGTAAATGAGTTTGGCAGAAGTCAAACTCTTTTACTCATTTTATCAGCAGTTAAAAACAGGAAGTATGCAATTCAACAAGATTATATTATTTGTAACAGTTATATGCTTTATGTCATCTTTTGCGCAGGCACAACCGGAAAAGAAAACGGAGGAAATTTGCTACAATCCTAATGCAAAAGGCGATACCAGCAAACGAAGTATTAAATCAGCTGCGGTAGGTAAAATTGGTGAAGCCAATATAACAATCAACTATCATTCCCCGGGTGTACGGGGCAGAACTATATGGGGAGGTTTAGTACCCTACAATGATGTATGGGTAACAGGAGCTCACTTAGCCTCTAATATGGAAATTGATAAAGATTTTAAGGTGGCGGGCACTACTATACCAAAGGGCAAGTATGCCATCTTTACCATTCCGGGAAAGGAGAGATGGACAATCATCATCAATAAAAACTGGAACCAACACCTAACGGATGATTATTTACAAACCGAAGATGTAGTAAGAATAGATGTTCAACCAGAACAATTGAATGAAAATCTGGAAAGGCTGCAATATTACATAGAAGAAAAAAAGGAAAACAAGGGAATTATTGCAGTCGCATGGGAAAAAATAAAGGTCTTTTTCGATATTAATATTAAAGATTAATTTATGGAAGAGAAGCAGCAATACACCTGTCCTATGCATCCCGAAATAATTAAGGATGAAGCCGGAAATTGTCCATTATGTGGCATGCAGTTAGTGCTGCAAAAAAAAATCAACAAAGAGAATTTTCCTGCTGCAAAGTTGGTAAAAATCGACAACCATAAAATGAAAATGTCTGCCCAAATACCAGGCGGGAATAGTGTACACACTGTGTTGCAGCAAAGTAAGCAACAATATATCTGCTCCATGCACCCACAGGTAATTAAGGATGCGCCAGGCAAATGTCCGTATTGTGGCATGGTACTTATCCCACTAAAACAAAAGGAAGGTGTTGAAGGCGTGCACAACAAGCATGTGAACATGATTGACGACTTCAAAAAACGCTTTTATGTAGTATTGATTTTAACCATCCCTATCATGCTGTTATCGCAAATGATACAGCATTGGTTAAACTTACACATAGGTTTCACCGGTTCGCAATATGTGTTGTTTGGATTATCATCCATCGTTTTCTTTTATGGCGGCTGGCCTTTTTTAAAAGGATTGGTTGATGAAGCAAAAGCGAAGAGCCCGGGCATGATGTTTTTGATTGGCTTTGCCATCAGCGTGGCTTACATCTATAGTGTAGCAGTTGTATTTGGGTTAGAAGGGATGGATTTCTTTTGGGAACTAGCAACGCTTATTCTTATCATGTTGCTGGGGCATTGGATAGAAATGAAATCGGTGATGGGCGCATCAAGGGAATTGGAATTATTAGTGCAATTAATGCCCGCTGATGCTCATGTGATTGCAGGTGATAAAGTGCAGGATGTAAAAACGGAAACGCTGAAAGAAGGAGATATTATTTTGGTAAAGCCCGGTGAGAAGTAGCCGCCGATGGAATTATAAGTGAGGGTCAGAGTTATCTTAATGAAAGCATGATGACCGGCGAAAGCAAGCCGGTAGAAAAAAAAACAGGTGATAAAGTAATTGCTGGCTCCATCAATGGCAATGGTTCTATTAAAGTAACTGTTTCGCATGGTTCTAAAGATTCATACTTATCGCAGGTAATTAAGTTGGTGGATGATGCTCAAAATTCAAAATCGAAAACACAATTATTGGCTGACACAGCTGCCCGGTGGCTTACTATTATAGCTATTGTAGCTGGTATCGCCACTTTTTTATATTGGTATTTAACAGGACAATCACTTGCTTTTGCAATGGAAAGAATGGTAACGGTCATTGTTATTTGCTGTCCGCATGCATTGGGTCTTGCAGTTCCTCTGGTGGTTGCCAAATCAACAGCTATTGCAGCAAAGAGCGGCCTGCTAATTAAGAACAGAACGGCATTTGAAAATTCAAGAAAAATAACCACCATTGTTTTTGATAAAACAGGGACATTAACCATCGGTAAGTTCCAGATTTCAAAAATAATTTCTTTACAAAGCAGCATATCAGAAAACGAATTGATACGCCTAGCTTCTGCACTGGAGCAAAACTCAGAGCATCCTATTGCAACAGGCATCATGGAAAAAGTAAAGAACTTGAAGTTGTCTGTTCCTTCTGCTGAAAATTTTAATGCAATTACCGGCAAAGGTGTAGAAGCAAAAGTGGAGGGCAAAGATGTAAAAGTGGTGAGCCCGGGTTATCTCAAAGAAAATAAAATACCTTTGCCAGCTGACTTTAAAACTGACCTTGCCGAAACGGTTGTTTTTGTAATAATCAATAATAGTTTGGCCGGATATATTGCTCTGTCAGATGCCATCCGCCCCGAATCAGCAGGAGCTATTGCTTCCTTGAAAGAAAATGGTATCAAATCAACTTTACTAACCGGTGATAATAGTGCAGTTGCAAAATCTGTAAGCGAAACATTGGGCATGGAAGGATTTTTCGCTGAAGTATTACCACATCAAAAATTAGAAAAAATAAAAGAGCTGCAAAGCAAAGGTGAGTTTGTTGCTATGACAGGCGACGGTGTTAATGATGCCCCCGCTTTAGCACAGGCAGATATCGGTATTGCCTTAGCTTCCGGCTCTGATATTGCCGCCGAAACAGCTGGGATAGTTTTAGTGAATAGCAATCCAAAAGATGTAGTGAATTTGATTTTGTTTGGCAAAGCCACTTACCGTAAGATGATTCAGAACCTGATATGGGCTACAGGCTACAATTTAGTGGCCTTGCCATTAGCAGCAGGAGTATTATATAGTCAGGGGATTTTATTAAGCCCTGCAGCAGGTGCTGTATTGATGACTGTGAGTACGGTAGTAGTTGCTATAAATGCAAGTATGCTGAAAGTAAAAACATAAATAACAAACAATTTATACAAACATTAAACTTTAAATTATGAAAAGTACAATCCTTATCACAGCAGCTTTATTTAGTGCCGGTATTTTTTTACAGTCATGCGGTAATGAAAAAAATAAGTCGGTTAAAACCAATTCGGATACGACAATGTCAAACATGGAACATAAAGACAATATGGACATGAAAAATATGAATAACGAAATGATGGAATCAATGAATAGCATGATGACTAAGATGGATGCAATGAAGATGACGGGTGACTTTGACCTCGACTTTGCCAATATGATGATACTGCACCACCAGGCAGCCATTGATATGAGTGAGGTAGAACTTGCTAAAGGCAGCGATACACAGGCGAAAACATGGGCGCAAAATATTATCACCGCACAAAAAGCAGAAATAGGACAAATGGAGGCACTGTTGAAAAATTATAAAATGCCGGAAATGAAAAAAGAAAGCGAGGAAATGCACAATGAACTGGGAGAAACGATGAAGATGATGATGGATAAAATGAAGGCAATGACCATGAGCGGCAATACAGATAAAGATTTTGTTATGATGATGATACCCCACCATGAAAGTGCAGTAACAATGGCCGAGGATGAAATATCACATGGCAAAAATTATGAGTTGAAAAAATTAGCTCAAAAGATAGTTGCAGACCAGAATAAAGAAATTAAAGAATTCAAAGAGTGGCTAGCCAATAAAAAGTAATTTGATAATAAGCCTAAAAGCCAGAGAATGAAAAATTTTGAAACAAAACAACACTGGGAAAATATTTATGATACCAAAGAAGAGCAAGATTTTAGTTGGTTTCAGGAATACCCTAAAACATCTATTGAATTTCTAGCATTATTCAACCTACCAAAAAATGCAAATATAATTGATATTGGCGGGGGAGATAGTCATTTTGTGGATGCGTTGGTTGAGTTGGGTTATGAAAATATTTATGTATTAGATATTTCAGCCAATGCAATAAGCAGGGCAAAAACCCGGTTAGGAGAAAAAGCCAGCAATGTGAATTGGATTGTTTCAGATATAATAGAATTTGCACCTTCCGTACAATTTGATTTCTGGCATGACAGAGCAGCTTTTCATTTTTTAACAACGGAATACAAAATAGAAAAGTATGTACAAATAGCCCTACAGGCTATTAAAATAAATGGTGTTTTAATATTGGGTACATTTTCCAAAAATGGCCCGCAAAAATGTAGCGGTTTGCCTATCAGGCAGTATTCGGAAGTGACAATATCTTCCAGATTTGAAAAAGAATTTAAAAGGATAAAATGTGTTGAAGAAATACATAAAACGCCGTTCAATACTCAACAGTATTTTCTCTTTTGCTGTTTTAAGAAAAAATGAGATGGGTATGCATTTCATTGTAGCGTTATTGAAAGATACCCATTGCTAGCGTGCAGCGTGATAAAGATGAATAGGCGTAACAAAGCTTAGTCCATAAAAATAGTATATGCTCAACAAACTCATTCTATTTTCATTAAAGAACCGCTTACTGGTGGTTTCGATGGCCGCATTGATAATGGTGTATGGTGTATTTACCTTAATCAAATTACCGGTTGATGTATTACCTGATTTGAACAGGCCACGGGTAACCATTTTTCTGGAAGCTAATGGAATGGCTCCGGAAGAAATTGAAACACAGGTAAACCTGCCGGTGGAAACGCAGTTGAATGGTGCACCGGGTGTGGAAGTGGTTCGTTCGGTAGCATCCCCCGGATTGGGAATGGTGTTTGTTGAGTTTGACTGGAAGACAGATGTATACAGGGCAAGACAACTGACAGCAGAAAAAATTCAAAGTGTACAGTTACCAAATGGGATTACACCACAAATGGGGCCCATCAGTTCTATTATGGGGCAAATAATGATGATTGCACTAACCAGTGACACCACTTCACCGGCAGATTTGAGAACCCTGGCAGATTTTACTATTCGGAGAAGATTACTGAGTGTCAAAGGGGTGAGCCAGGTAATACCTATTGGCGGCGAACGGATGCAATACCAGGTATTGATTTCATCAGATAGATTACGACAATATAATTTATCCATTAATGATGTTGACAATGCTTTGCAACTGACCAACCTTAATACCACCGGTGGTTTTATCGACAATAAAGGTTCAGAAGTTCTGATAAGAAACATCGGCCGTGCCAATACATTGGAAGATTTAAAAAGTACCGTTGTTGCTAATCGCAACGGCACTCCCGTATTATTACAACAGGTAGCTGAAGTAAAATTTGGAGGTCCTGTTAAAAGAGGCGATGGCTCTTTTAATGGAAAACCTGCAGTGATACTGAGTATTGAAAAACAACCCGGTGCCGGCACCATTACGCTTACCGATGATATATTGGCTGCTATTGATGATATAAAAGCATCGCTCCCAAAAGATATTCATATCAATACAGATGTGTTTCAGCAAAAAAGTTTTATTGCAACTTCACTTACAAATGTAGAACATGCACTACGGGATGGGTTTATACTGATAATTATTATCCTGTTTTTGTTCCTGCTCAATTTCAGAACAACGATTATAACACTTACTGCAATACCATTGTCACTTATCATCAGTGCGATTGTTTTTAAAATGTTTGATATTTCTATCAATACACTTACGTTGGGAGGACTTGCCATTGCCATTGGGGAATTGGTGGATGATGCCATTGTGGATGTAGAGAATGTATATCGGCGGATGAAAGAAAACTGGGCAAGTGAACATCCAAGGCCGTTGCTGAAAGTTATTTACGAAGCCAGCAGTGAAGTAAGAAATTCTATTGTGTATGCTACTATTATTGTGGTACTTGTTTTTATTCCGTTGTTTTATTTACAGGGAATAGAAGGAAAGATTTTTGCACCGCTTGGTATTGCTTATATTACTTCCATCGTTGCATCGTTGGTAGTTTCGTTAACACTCACACCGGTATTGTGTAGTTATTTATTAAAAAAGAAGAAACACTTGTCTCATGTTAATTTAGCGTTTTGGAGGAAGAAAAAAATTGGCTATGCGCAATGGGCAAGAGGGAATGAGCAAGATGCCCTGGCTCCCTCTCCCTCGGATAGGTCGGGGGGTGAGGTTGATGCTGCTCATGAGGACGACAGTCCATTAGTAAAATGGTTAAAGAAGAAGGATAAAAAATTACTTCATTGGGGCTTACAACGACCCAAAGCAATTATTGGAGTTGCCATTGCATTAATTATTGCATCTGCAGCTATTATTCCTTTTTTCGGTACAGAATTTTTACCGCCCTTCAATGAAGGTAGTTATACGATTAATGTACTAGCACCAGCCGGCACTTCATTGGATGAATCAAACAAATTAGGAACAATAGCTGAAAAACAAATATTAAAAGTACCCGAAGTAGCCCTTACCTCCCGTAGAACCGGAAGGGCTGAATTAGACGAACATGCTGAACCGCCCAGTTATTCAGAAATAGATGTAACCTTGAAACCCGGAGGACGCAACAAGAAAAAAGTACTGGAAGACATTCGTAATAATTTATCGGTACTGAAAGGAGTAACGGTGAATATCGGCCAACCCATTTCTCACCGGCTCGACCATTTACTAAGTGGTGTACGGGCACAAATAGCGATAAAGATTTTTGGAAATGATTTGACAACACTTCGTTCTACAGCGGAACAGTTACGTACAACAATCAGCTCCGTTCCCGGTGCAGTAGATGTACAGGTAGAAAACCAGGTAATGGTGCCGCAACTAATGGTGAAGATTGACCGCATTGCTTTACAACGATACGGTTTGCAGGCAGGTAAAGTAGCGGAGGACATTGAAGTGTTTTATAATGGAAAAGTAGTAAGCCAGATATTGGACGGTCAAAAAACATTTGACATTGTATTAAGGACAGATGACAGCACCCGTAAAAATATTGATGCTATAAAAAATACACAGATTGCTACGCCGGATGGTTCCTTGATCCCTTTAGAACAAATTGCCAAAGTGGAATTAGAAAACAGTATCAGCAGTGTGAACCATGAGAATACACAACGTAGAATTGTTGTTTCCGCCAATGTACAGGGGAGAGATTTGGGCAGCACTGTAAAGGAGATGCAGGAAAAAGTAAAAAAAGAATTAAAATTAGAGGAAGGTTATTACCTGCAATGGGGCGGGCAATTTGAAAGCCAGCAATCTGCCTCAAAATTGATTACTATTCTAAGTATATTCTCTGTTGCCGGTATTTTCCTGGTACTCTACAGCCATTTTAAAAGTACCCGGATTGTATTGCAGATTATGCTTAATATACCATTGGCATTAATAGGAAGCGTGGTAGCAGTAATGCTAACGGGTGGTGTATTTTCTATTGCCACTATGGTTGGTTTTATTACTCTTACAGGTATTGCTTCAAGAAATGGAATTATGATGATAAGCCATTACATACACCTGGTGCAACATGAAGGGGAAGAGTTTGGCGATAAAATGATAATCAGGGGTTCTTTGGAAAGATTAGTACCTGTGCTGATGACCGCATTGGTGGCTGCACTGGCGTTGATACCACTTACATTAGATGCCACAGCCTCCGGTAAAGAAATTTTATACCCGGTTGCTACTGTTATTCTCGGAGGTCTGGTGAGTTCAACCCTGCTGGACATGATTGTAACACCGGTAGTGTTTAAACAGTTTGGGAAAAAAGCATTGGATAAATATATAGCTGAGCAAAATAAAAAGGACTTTGACTAAATAAATTAAATGAAAATAATTCATACGCTTAGCTTAATGCTGTTAATAGCTATAGGTGGATGCAGGGAAGCAGCTGAAGGAAAAAAAGATATTATACATCCATCAGCCATTACTGAGACTGATCTTGATAAAATTCAATTAACTGATCTGAAGAACCGGGGTATTGATATTCAACAATATAAGGGCAAAACCGTTTTTGTAAACTTTTGGGCTACCTGGTGCAAACCTTGTATTGCAGAAATGCCATCTATACAAAAATTACAAACCCGGCTTAAGAATGAAAATATAATTTTTCTTTTAGCTTCAAATGAAGATGTAAATGAAATCGAAGAGTTTAAAAATGTGAAGGATTATACTTTTAATTATGCCAGAATTGAGAATTTCGAATCCCAGAACATTCAAGCTATACCAACTACGCTTATTTATAACCGGGAAGGCAAACTTGTTTTTTCGGAAATGGGTGCCCGTAACTGGGATGACAGCACCAGCATTGAAATCATTCTAAAAATAATCAATCAAAAATGACCAAACACCTAAACCTTTTACTGCTCATCATAATAATTGCATCATGCAAGATGAATACAAAAGAAAAGAAAGAGACCGTACTGGCCGGAATTACGCAACTTTCTTCTCCTGCAAAAGATTCTTGTGCAGAACCTTACTTGTTTGCAGATAGTAAGGGATTGGTTTATTTATCATGGATTCAAAAAAAGGGAAAGGAGAATTATTTTAAATTTTCTACTCTTGAAAATGATAACCCGGTAGCTATCGGGTGGTCTCAACCTGTAATAATCAGCTCTGGCAATAATTGGTTTGTAAACTGGGCCGACTACCCGATGCTGGCAGCTGATGGAGCCAACAATTT
>JAWXCO010000021.1:0-4145 GCA_034408705.1 Bacteroidota bacterium | reverse complement strand
TTGTATATCCGGTCTTTACTGCAAATCAATACTTCTGTTACCCAAAAATATTATGAATCCGAAGGGCAGATGAAGTAATTGACAAAAGCATGACGTTGAGCAGCAAATGGCTGGCATGATTTTTAAATGCATAATAGTATAAGAAAATATTTTTAACCATTTAAATCAATTTAGTATGAGTTCAAAAATAGTAGTGGGTTTCCTGGCTGGCGCTGCCATTGGTGCATTAGCAGGTATTTTGTTTGCTCCTGATAAAGGTTCAAACACCCGTGAAAAAATTGCCCGCAAATCTGGTGATGTATCGGATTCAGTAAAAAACTCTTTCAATGAATTTATCGATGGCGTAAAACAAACCTACGCCGGTGCTAAAGAAAATTTGGAAGATGCAGGCAATAAAGTAAAATCCAGGTTAGAAGGAAAAATGGATGGTGTAAAAAATGAAGTGAAGAACGCATTTCCCTGATCAGCGGATCTTATTGACCAACACCGTATAAAAACTGTTTACTATGCAATCCATGATTGAACACATCGAAAACCTGATTACGAAAGCCGGAGATATTGCAGAAACAAAAACAGAGTTATTTAAACTCCGGGCTTCCGGGAAAATAGCGGAAACAATTTCGTCCCTTATTTCCAAGATCGCCATTGTAATGCTGGTAGTAGCCGCTATTACAATACTTAGTATTGGGATAGCATTCTGGATCGGGTCAGAGATGGGAAATATGAGTTATGGATTTTTTATAGTAGCCGGTTTTTATGCCCTTGTTGGCTTGTTAGTACATATATTCAGAAAAACCTGGATCAAAGCTCCACTGAGCAACCTGATCATCGATAAACTGGTAAAATAAAAACAGTGGTAACCTCCGTTTCAAATATGAAAGACCTGGCGATCCGGATCCAGGAATTGGAACAACAGCAAGCGGACCAGCTGGCCGGGCTGAAACAATCCACAACCGGAATTGCTGAAAGCCTTACTCCTACTAACCTGCTGAAAACAGTATTTAAAGATATTTCTCATTCACCTGATCTCAGGCGTAGTGTTATAAATACGGCTATCGGTATAGGTGCAGGTTTTATTGGCAGGAAAATATTTGTAGGCAGCTCGAACAACCTCTTTAAAAAGATAACGGGTTCTGCAATGCAATTCCTTATCGCCAATTTCGTAAGAAAAAAAATGCCTGATATCACCGAAAATGGTCCAGCGCATCAGGAAAAAGAAGGAAACGGAGTTTATAACAATAATTAAGGCCTGTCCGGGCTAGTTGAAGTAATATAATTGAAACTATTGTCCTAATAGTCTTCGGCAGGCCCGGACTGGAGCTTTCAATAGGATTGACATTTTATTGATAGAAAAGTAATAGTCAAAGCCTGAAGAGCCGGATCTTGTGATTCGGCTCTTTTTATTACCAGCCTGCCGTGACCTGGTATTTTATGATTAACTTTTACCAAGCAAACCAACCCGGATGAACATCAATTTTAATAACCGCATTAAGCAAATTCTGTTATTAGCTTCCCTGATTCTTATGATCTGGGTAGCCATCAAAGAATTGTTTTTCTGTATGCCGGGTTTACTTGGAGCAGTAACCTTGTACATTTTAAGCAGGGCCAGTTATTTTCAAATGGTTTTTAAGAAGAAATGGAAAAAAGGCCAGGCTGCGGGCTTGTTCCTGATTTACTATCTCATCTTGTTAGGGATACCGATTTTTCTGGCTGTTACATTGATCAGTCCTAAGGTAAATGACTTTTTGAGCAACCCGACTTCAGCAATTGAAAGTATCAAACAAGCCGTAGCCCAGGTGCAGGAGAAAATCGGGATCGAATTGGCTTCGCCGGAGTCACTCTCCAATTCATTGAACAAGGTGACGGCTTTCCTGCCTTCTTTATTAAATAGTACAGCTAACCTTATCACCAATCTTGCCATCATGCTGTTCTTTTTATACTATATGTTGTACTATGGGAAGGAAATAGAAAAAACCCTTTTCCGCATCATTCCGCTGAAAGACAACAATATAACGATGCTGGCGGCTGAAACAAAAAAATTGGTTAAAGCTAATGCCCTAAGCATACCCCTGATCTCCATTATCCAGGGAGTGACAGCTACCCTTGGTTATTTTATTTTCGGTGTGAAGGAATGGGCCCTCTGGGGTTTTCTCACCGGTGTATTTGCTTTCTTTCCCGTAGTAGGAACTATGATCGTATGGATACCATTGGTTATTTACACATTTACAACGGGTCATTCGGGAATGGCTATCGGCCTGATGTTCTATAGTGTTATTGTTACCGGCAACGTAGACTATATTGCCCGGATCACTATCATGAAAAGGCTGGGAGATGTACATCCTGTCATTACGGTACTGGGAGTCATTGTGGGGTTAGGATTATTTGGATTTATCGGCTTGATCTTTGGGCCGCTGCTGGTAAACTACATCATTGTACTCTTCAAAATTTATATGAACGAATTTATAGAACCGCTGGCGGAAGAATATGCGGCGGAGAAAGAGGCAGCAACCCACACGACCGGGGATGGAATTGATATGAAAGAGGACAAGTAAAGGTCAATCAGTTTCTACTTATAGAACCGGCCTTTCATATCGTTTTGACTCTTGGCAAAAAAGCGGATTTAGTGTACGCAACTAAAAATAATGGACTGTCAAAAATTGCCGAACAATATTTAATTCTCCAAGTCGAATATATTCCACGTAGGTCGTCAAATGTTTTTATATAGTATTGTTCTGTCATTGACTTTTTGCTAACGTATATTATTATGAAAATAAGTGGGCGCAGCGTTAATAAAAGTTAAAAATTGTTATGCGGATTATCAAGCTTTGAGCAGATAAGGATCAGGTCAGGAAAGTTTGCCCTGTAAAGAACTATTATCTATCCGTTATTATCTATCATCTATTCAGCCAGCATTCCCTCCAGCTTGATCACCAGTTCTGCCTTGGTGATCGGCAGATCCATAATCTTAATGTAGCCTTTGGCGTCCACAAAATAAACATCCCGGATAATTTTGATCAGCTGCCCGTTATTGATTTCCGGTATCAGCACGGCATCAAAGTTCTTAATAATATCGCCCAGGTTTTTAGGGAAAGGGCGAACATAGCGGAAATGAGCATGACTGATGCCTGGGGCCTTTTTTTATTTTTATAAAAAACAAAATAACTGTACCTTTTATTTGATTATCCTCTTAAAATATTTTTTTATGCAGCTATTAACTTTGATTTTGGGGTTGCTTCTTTCAACTTTATTACAGGCCCAGCATAAATTTACCCATACAACTGATCTTAAAAATAGCAGCGGGAATTCCACTTATCTCTCTTTTGAAGGATTGAACAATAATCCCAATGCCATCATCATTGTAGAATATGATGGTATAACAAGAGCCGCTAATCCTCATGCAGTTGGTGTTTGGTATGATGGGATAAAGTGAGCAGTTTTTAACCAGGACAGGGCAGCAATGCCAGCCGGTATTACATTTAGAATTATTTGGAAAAATGCAGATGCTACTACTTTTTTTCAAAAAGCCGATGCAAATAATATCAGTAATGGCAGAATGGTTTTAGACAATCCATCATTGAACAATAATCCATCAGTACCTTTTTATGCGGCACAGGTCTGGAACCCGGGTGGTATTGGTGGTGTTTATAATAATTCAGACATAACCCTTGAGTACGATGCATCTTTAGGAAAATAGGTATTGAAAAATTTAAACGGTTCATCCATTCCGGATGGCGCTGCTTTTAATATTTCTATAGTTAAAAGCAACAACAATACTATTACAACAATTCCTGCTGTAGAAATTGCTGACCCAAATGGAATAAAGACAATGCCGATAAAAAATAATCAAGTTGTTAAAGTAGTAAACAATCCCTCCCTTGCAACGATTGACCCATCTGTTTTTCAGGCGGTAACTTCTGCAACAGCCAACCTTGGTTTTGAAGAACTATTTCTTAACTGGAAAATAACTGGTACTGCTTTTTCAAATCAACCGGTATCCGGCAATACTGTTGTTAGTGAAAGAGTACTTACCCGGCTTGCATATAATGCAGGCGGCATCGGCGGCGATTACTGGAAAGGCATGCCTTATCCAATAGGTTTTAAAGGAAATAACTGGATTGGTACGTATGAAAATGATAATGGTGATG
>JAWXCO010000020.1:0-3627 GCA_034408705.1 Bacteroidota bacterium | reverse complement strand
CATCAACGACCATAAAATAAATGCTATAGAAGAACTGCTGCCGCAAAATTATGTTGAACTATTGAATAAAAAATGAAGGGGTTGGCTAAGAGGATACATAAGTACTACCCCTCCCTCTGAAGGAGTCCTTTGGACGGGGAGGGGAGGCAGTACCCCGCAGCTGTAAATTCAAACCTAAAATAATTCAAGTTGCTGTACGGTTTCGGGGGCATCTACCAGTTCTTTTCCCCGGAAAATTTCCATCATACCAAACTGCTTGTCGGTAATACACATAATACCAATATGGCCTTTTGCCGGCAATATGTTTTTTACCCGCTGTATATGCACATCGGCATTTTCCCGGCTGGCGCAATGCCGCATGTAAATGCTGAACTGGAACATATTGAAACCTGAGGCCATAATATCCTTGCGGAACCGGGCATAGATCTTCCGGTCCTTCTTGGTTTCTGTCGGCAGGTCAAAAAATACGATCACCCACATGATTCTATAAGCATTGAAACGTTCAAACATATAATTTACACCCTGAGCTTATCGAAGGTCAGTCAATCACCCTGAGTTTATCGAAGGGTGCTTATGTTAATGTTCCGGTCATTTCCGGGTAGAGCAGTTTCCTGCTGTATCCCTCATAGCATTTTGCCAGTGATGCAGTGGTCCGCTGCACTGCATTCATCAGCGGGCTTTTCTTACCATCAATTTTTACATCAACAGCCGGTATTTCCAGCAAAGCTTTTTTCATGGTGGGGCTCATCTCCAGGTATTTTCCATTGTTTCGGATTATCTGCCAAACGATATAGTCCACATAGGGTCGGTAGGGCTCCATAATATCATCGGCCAGGCAATAAGCATTATACTGATTGCGGTGATGGATACCGAGGGTGGGTAACAGGCCGCTGGCCGTCAGGCTCCTGGCTACAATGGCCCGCAGAATGGCATAGCCATAATTCAATAGATTATTGGGCGGCGGTCCATATCGCTCCCTTCTGAAAGCAAGGCTGGCGGGGAAGACTTTTTTCCAGTAGTAAGCTGCTGCCTGGGCTTCAGTGTTCTCACTGTCGCCACTTTTTACAGATGATGCGAGGTTCAGCAACAGTTTATTTTCTTCCCGGCAAAACACAAGCATGGCAGCCTGGTTTTCTATTTTGGCCATTACCGTTTGTTGCCAGAGTTGTTTTTTTAATGGAGCAGTGGCATCCACCTGGGCCTGGAATTTTTGGCTTTGTAAACTATGTCCGTCAAGACTTAGCAGCATCCCGGCAGGGTGGTGGGTATTATCGCAGGTGATGACGGCTGTATTGTTGGCTAAGAGTTTGGCTAGCAATGCCTGGGTGATAGTAATCTGCTGGTGGTCCAGTATCAGCAACCCAATATCTTCTATCGGGGCCGATTTGGTTTCACCACCTTCCTGCATCTCAATAACGAGCTGCTCATTGATGGTTTTCAGATAGGCGGGATTGCCAAAATAAAGGGTTCGCTTTATCACAGGATTGGAGGTTTACTGTATACTAACGCCTCTTTATCCCGTTTATTATGAGATAATAGTATTACTGACCTGTAAGGATAAAATCATAAGGGGGGACTGGTCATTACTGCAGGAGTTTTTATCCTCTCTTTCTTAACTCAATTATCTTTTCAAGATATTCAGCATCAGCCATATCTTTTGTTCGACCTGTTGACCTTTTATTTTGGAGCAAACTGTTTATATGGATAATCAAAATTGAAAGGCCGTCAATCTCTGCGTTTTCAGCAATTATCCTGGCATCATTATATTTAACACCTGATATATGCGTCATGAATTCAGTTTGAAAAGGCTTTTCAAAAATGTGGAATTTGCAGGACTTTTCAAAATTCCAGCTGTTGATAGTTGAAATACCCTCTTCATCGAAATCTAGTTCATGTAATGCTGCTATCAATATCAGTTTATTATCGTTATCTGGTTTTATCCATACATCCAGGTCGCCGGTTGTTCTGTTGTATCCGTGAAAATTAACGGCATAGCCGCCAATCAGTATAAAATCAACTCCCTTTTCAATGAGCTTTTGCAATACAGTCCGGTGTGCGTCTAAAAATAGGTTCATGGTTCATCATTAAAATAAATAATTCGGGGAAGTTTGCTTACCGGGATATCTGCCTGATAGCCAAAGCTGGTTAATACTAATTGCTTCAGGTTAAGCAGTAACTGTGCAGGACCAAGTGAAGCAAAGTAGTTTAACTGATCATTTTCCATCTCGTCGAAGGAGTTGAAAAATTTTATTTTATTCTTGCCATAAATTGCCGCTGGTTCAGCAACAGTATTTTTTTCTTCAGGTATTTCTGTGCTCATCTTTTTTTTTTCGGGTGAGATGTTGCCGAGGCGGTCAGTATTTAGCTTGATACATATTTCTTTTATTTGTTTTCCTTCAAAACTTGCTGTTTTTGTATCAAATGAACCGGAGAGTTTGTTTTTTAATTCATCAAAGCTTAAATCAACTTCTTTAGACGCGATAGATTTTGAAAGTCTATTTGGGGTAAAATAACAAGTGCCGGAAAAATCATTAACATTAAATAGTCGTTTTATTTGGGTTCTATTCAAATTATAAAAATCTATACTATTGATATTTTCCTGCTCATCTGGCGTAGGCACATACACTAAATCATTTGGTGAAAGATAGGACACTAATTTGCTGCCATTTTCGTTCTGCAATGGAACCGATGGCAAGCCATGCTTTTGTCTTTCTATTATTTCATTTAGAGGAATCGATTCATAGCTACGGTTATCTGCATCGTCTTTATAAATTGCAAAGAACAAATTAGTACCTTTCGCAGCTTCAACAAATTTATATTTTTTATTTCCGGATTGGCCAACAGGGAATTTACTTCCTAGTTCAAAAATTCTGACTTTATATATTGCCTGATGAGGCTTACCGTCATTATATATTCTAATATTCTTATTCATGTCTTCGAGGCCTTCGGCTGAAAACGCCAGTTCAGGATTATTGCTCTTATTTGAAAGATAATTTTTAAGAATTTTCTGAATTCCTGTATCTGTAATTGATTCAATAGTTTTTATATCAAAAGAAGTGTCAACGCTTTTTCTCGTAGCAGTTAATAGCTTCCCTTTGGGAACTTTTACCCTTTTCAATTCAATTTTTCCTGACACAGTTTCTTTATGCATTGGCTTTCTGATAGCCCAGTTAGTCCCTTCTTGCTCAGTTGTTTTTTTTATTTTTAAACCATCTTTTTCTTCCCATCTTTCGTAATGATTAGTGGCTTTATTAATTACTCTTGTATTCTGTTTAAAACTTATTACAACAGATTCCAATTTATTCTTTGCTTCCACGGTAAAATTTTCCCAAGGCTTAATAAATTCCTTTGGAATTTCCCTCTCTATTTTCTGGTTTTGTTTTTTATCAAAATAAGATACCTTTTCAAACTCTCTCAATTTTCTTTGTAGGTCATATCGCTTAGTATTTGATTTAGCATGTTGATTGTTTAAAAGATTTATATGGTCGCGGGTGGCGCAGGCAATCACTAAAGCATCCATGGCATGATGCCGATGGTCTATTCTTTTTTTCTGAAATCCTTTTGAGAGTTCTAATGGAACCGTTGGCAGATGTTTTTGATATTTTTCGTTATATGCTGTAAAAGTAT
>JAWXCO010000019.1:0-3123 GCA_034408705.1 Bacteroidota bacterium | reverse complement strand
TAATAATGCCCTCTAATTATTAACGCCGCATTACCTCTTCATAAAAATTTTATACTAATAAAATAAATAACTACTATGCAATAAAAAATAATAAAATAGTAAAGTATTTTATTATCAATTTTGTGTTTCGCAAATTAAATCTTTATCTTTTTCATATACTCCGCATTATCTTTAGCGCTTTCTATCGGGTTAGTATTATCATATTTCTCCTGTTCAACAATATAAAATTGCATTCCCTGTTTTTTTGCTTCCTTTAATATATTTGGATAATCTATGCTTCCCCTGCCCAGTGTACAGGAATCAGCAATAGCATTTGAGCCTTTGGTCCGATCTTTTACATGGCAAAGCCTAAACCGGTTGGGATATTTTTTCAACCATGCCACTGGATCCTGCCCAGCCGTTACTACCCAATACATATCCATTTCAAAATCTACCAAAGATGGATCTGTATTTTGCATCAATACCTCCTGCGGAAATTCCCCATTGATAGTTGTGAAACTCTGGTTGTGATTGTGATAAGCAAACCTGATCCCATTCTTCTTACAAATTGCAGCATTTGCATTGAGACTTTCTGCAAATTGCTTATACTCATCTATTGTTTTAATTGCTCCTTCTGATGGACATACGAGATATTCTATTCCAATAAAAGCCGCATCAGAAACTTTCTTTTCAAACTCTTTATTAATATCAATATGGCTGGAAACTAAATTCATACCCAGTTCGTCCATTAAATTTTTAAATTCCGTATTGGTCATTCCCCAGAAAATCCCTTTTTTACTTTCAAAACTTTCAATTTGGGTGTAGCCAAAAGAAGCTACCTGCCTTAATACTCCCTTTGGGTCTTTAGGCAAAACATCCCGCAATGAATATAGGTTGATTCCGTAATTTTTCAGTCTTCTTCTTTTTTCAAAAAAATCATCATTCAATGCAAGTTTGCCGGTGAATGATGACAAAACAATACCCGAGGCAATGCCACCTGTAAGTTTTAAAAATTCCCGTCGTTGAAAACTCATGTTATAATTTTTTTTTGATTTAATGCCTAAGTTGCCCATGCTTTTTCACCTTTAGTATATGGAACACTGCCATCATATCTTCCGGGCACAGCTATGTACCGCAACACTTCTGTAGCGCCGGGCTTTGAGGAAAAAAAGCCAAGCAATGTCAGTTGCTTCATCATAGTAAAATAATGAGACGTCGTTGTTGCTTTTTTGTAATTATAATTTCTTTTGGCTTTCTCTGCTTTTTCTTTTTCATTTTGTTCATTATCAAAATCTGATTTTTTCTTCTGGTATACTATAGCCTCTTTGTCAAGGGTTACCAGTAAATCGTGGCGTTGGCCGGGGGTTATTTTCATAAAGCCTTTGTCATACATTTTTTTACTGGCCTGGTCCAATTGCGTAATACCCTCGTGAAAAGCCTGTTGATTTGCCGGTTCGTAACAATCATTGACGAATACCCTCATAAACTCACCAACTGCTGCATCTTTAGCTCCGGGAGTCTTTGTTTTTGGTAAAATGGTTTCGGCTACTTCATTAAGAAATTCAATATCATCTTTACTGAAACTATAAGCTGTTGTGCTTTCATTGTTTTTACATCCGCTTACAAATACTTCACCTCCAATAACAATACCACCTGTTAACGATGCAATCATTTTCAAAAGTTCTCTTCTGTCCATTTTTTTAAAATTTAAATAGGTTTATAATTTACAGGAAACATCACAGGTAAATCAACGATCTTATAACACAACTGGCTCATAAATTTCCTTTTTTTAATTGTTCTGTTGCATAGCTGGCTGCTCTTGCAGTTAGTGCCATGTAGGTTATTGAAGGGTTCTGGCAGGCACTGGATGTCATACAAGCACCATCGGTAATGAATACATTTTTTACATCATGCATTTGATTATTCCCGTTTAGTACAGATGTTTTGGGATCCCTTCCCATTCTTGCCGTGCCCATTTCATGAATACAAAAACCAGGAGCTGGCATACCGTCATAAGCACTTATATTTTTCAACCCTGCATTCTCCAGCATTTCTGCAGCACTGTCCTTCATGTCTTTGCGCATTGCCATCTCATTTTCTTTGAATTCGCAATCTATTTCCAGTACAGGCAGGCCCCATTTATCTTTTTTATCTTTACTAAGGGTTACTTTATTTTCATAATAAGGTAAATGTTCTCCCCAGCTTCCTAAAGAAAACTTCCATTTACCGGGCTCTGTTAATGCTTCTTTATAATCGTCGCCAATACCTTCTTCAATTTTCATTCTTCCCCGTCCTGCGCCACCCTGGTAACCAAAGCCACGCAGATACTCTTTTTGTTTAGTAGCTTCATTCAGATTCCTGAAACGGGGAATATAAATACCGTTGGGTCTTCTGCCGTATATATATTGGTCTTCAAAATCATCAGATTCCCCGGTGGCGCCTACACCATAGTGATGATCCATTAAATTATGACCAACCTGCCCGGAAGTATTGCCCAGCCCATTTGGAAATGCGTCTGAAACGGAGTTGAGTAATATATGTGTTGTGCCTAATGTTGATGCATTCAGAAAAATAACCTTTGCATAAAATTCCTCTGTCTTCATTGTTTCAGAATCAATAATGCGAACTCCTTTAGCCTTTTTTGTATACTTATCATAGATTAGTTCAGTTACAATGGAAAACGGTCTTAAAGTCATATTACCTGTTTTTAAAGCGGCAGGTAAGGTAGCCGCAAGGCTGCTGAAATAACCACCAAAGGGGCAACCCTCATGGCATTTATTCCTGTACTGACAGGGGCCACGCCAACCAACTTGCGCCGTATGATTTGCTACACGTCCAATGATAACCCTTCTGCCATCAATAAAGTTTTTTCTTACTCTTTCTGCAACCTGCTTTTCCAGGCAATTCATTTCCATAGGGGGTAAAAAATTTCCATCGGGCACTTGCGGTAAGTTTTCAATTGATCCGCTTATGCCAACAAAGGATTCAACATAATCATACCACGGCGCAATATCTTTATAGCGTATTGGCCAGTCAACACCATGCCCATCTTTTGCATTTGCTTCAAAATCTATTTCGCTCCAGCGATAGCATTGCCTGCCCCAGGTTAAACTTCTTCCTCCAACATGATTGCCCCTGATCCAG
>JAWXCO010000018.1:0-20722 GCA_034408705.1 Bacteroidota bacterium | reverse complement strand
ATTTTAAATAAGCAAAATCAGAAATGGAGCGGCCCAATAATTTTTCTTGTATTCACAATTTTTAGTTTCATTTATGGATATAGAAAAAATGGCAAGAACGAATAAGTAAACAGAATATTAAAAAATGTCAAATAGAATTACCGAACCCTGTACAGTTTACCCTTCGATACCTCATGGTAACATGTACAAACGATGATAGTAACAATTCAGCTAATCAAATAAAAATATTTTCAACCATGAACCAGAAACTAATTTTTTCAATTCAACTACTTACAATCGTATTGAGTACCCAACTCCATGCACAAACACCAGTAGATGTAGCAGAAAGCACGGTAAAGGTTAATATACTGGGTGAAGAGATCTTTTATTTTGGTTTTGCAGAAGGTGATAAACTCATCTTTAATTTCGAAGAAGCGAACGGCAAAGAAATAAAAGAAGTAGAAATTGTTGAAATGCCGGCTACCTCCCGTTTTATCGATTACAAAACCAGCCGTATCAATAAAACTTTAACCGTTCCGCGTACCGGTATTTACAAATTCAGGTTTACCAATTCAGCCGGGATCAGTGCCAAGCTTTGTAAATACAAGATACAGCGCATCCCTGTTGGACCCGCCACGCAAAACTTTAATTGTACCGTCTATACCGGCACAGGCAATGATACCACCTATTCCACCGAAAAGGAGGAATACCTGGAAAGAACAGATACGGTGCTTACCAATTACCAGGACAGGTTGATTAAATTAAACACCGCATCAAGCCCGGCCGGGAATAAATCCACATTCAATTTTATTTTACCGGATAATGTAATTGGATGGAGCTTTTACCTCTTTACCAATCCTGAAGGCCAGCAAGCTTATGAAGAGGCCAACAAAAAGTTCCTTGTGACAGAGAAATCAGTTATTGCAAAATTCCCTTCTTATACGATCCTGACAGCTTTGGCGCTGAACAAACCCATATCGATCAACAAGCCGCAAACGGGCGAAACTATCAACTACTGGATCATGGAAGGCGAAAATGCCGAGCTGTTTACTTCAGGTGCGCAGTTCCGCTATATTAAAAAAGGAAAGGTCATTTCTGATTATTCACGGATGGACCCCCGTAAAGGGAGCCTGTTCTTTTGCTTTTCTAATGATCATCCTGTCAGTATGGCCAGTATTACCGCTAAGATCAGTACCGTGCAGGTAAATGAAACCCTGCAAACACGGGATGTAAAAAGAATGCAGGTTACAACTAGAACAAAAATGTATTTAAAAAATTAGAAAAATATATTTTATGACGACGACAAAAACAATCCCGATAGCTATCGGGACCGAAGCACAGGAGATCATACAGGACAATCTTGATTATACCCTTTTCTCCTGGTCCAAACAAAAAGGTATTGCACCGATTGCAGTACAAAGAGCTGAGGGAGTTTATCTCTATGACTATGAAGGTAAAAAGTATATTGACTTTTCCTCCGGATTGATGAATGTAAACATTGGTCATGGTAACCAACGGATCACGGATGCAGTGGTGAGACAAATGCAGGAAGTTAGTTATGTAACGCCGAGTTGTGTAACTAAAGTGCGGGGTGAACTTGGAAAGAAACTGGCGGAGATTTGCCCGGGTGATCTGAATAAAGCTTTTTTTACTTTGTGCGGGGCTACTTCCACTGAAAATGGCATTAAGCTGTCGAGATTATATACTGGTCGTCATAAAATACTGACCCGTTATCAATCCTATCACGGCGCTTCCTATGGGGCTATGAGTGCCAGCGGTGACCCACGCCGTATACCAATGGATTCGCAGCAGGCACCAAATTTTGTACATTTCGACCTCCCTTACTTATACCGCTGGGAGTACGGGGAAGAAAATCTGCTAAAAGAATCAGTGGCGTCTTTGGAAAGACTAATCGCTTATGAAGGCCCGGGCACCATTGCCGCCATCTTACTGGAAGGCGAATCAGGGTCATCGGGTTGTTTACAGTATCCTGTCGGTTATTTGAAAGCTGTACGGGAAATTTGTAATAAACATGGCATCTTATTAATCATGGATGAAGTGATGAGTGGTTTTGGCCGCACCGGCAAATGGTTTGGTTTCGAAAACCATGGTATCGTTCCGGATATGATTGCCATGGCCAAAGGCCTGACCTGCGGTTATCTTCCTTTTGGTTGTTTAATGGTGAGCGATAAGATTGCTGGCAAATACGACGATGCTGTATTACCACTTGGCCTTACCTACTCTGCCCACCCGGTTAGTTGTGCCGCTGCATTGGAAACATTAAAGATCTATGAAGATGATAGATTGATAGAAAATTGTGCGGCAATGAGTAAATATGTAAATGCAGAAGTAGAAAAACTAAAACAACAACATCCCAGTATTGGTGATTTCAGGAATACGGGCTTATTAGGTTGTATAGAATTAGTAAAAAACAGGACAACCAAAGAACCGATGGCTCCTTTCAATGCCAAACCGGAAGAAATGACAGTGATGAATAAAGTGGCAGCGAAGATTAAAGATTTGGGTATGTATACTTTTGTAAGATGGAGTTATATTTTTATTGCACCCCCATTGATAGTTACGAAGGAACAGATTGATGAAGGATTAGCGATAATTAGCGAAGCGATAAAGATTGCAGATGAAACTGTGCTTTCTTAGTTCAACCCCTATGGGGTTGGGAAAGCAGACCCCATTCCTTTATTATAAATATTTGTCTCCTATGGAGACGAGAGAAATAAAAAAATAGCCCTACATTCCACAATTTACATAACTCCGAAGGAGTTTATTATTTATAGAACTAGACATTACAAAACGACTACCGACCCCGTAGGGGTCGAACAATAATAAGAGAGGAAATGCCAAATACATATACCCAATTATACATTCAATTTGTGTTTGCTTTTAAATGGCGGGAAAGTCTTATACAATTTTCATGGAAAGATGAATTATATAAATATATAACCGGCATTGTTCAAAATAATAAAAGTAAAATGCTGGCGATAAATGGGATGCCTGACCATATCCATATTTTCGTTGGATACAAACCTTCTGTTCCAATTCCCGATTTAATAAAGGATATTAAAGTCGCCAGCAGTTTATGGATTAATGAAAGGAAACTGGCTAATGAAAAATTTAACTGGCAGGAAGGTTATGGTGCTTTTTTGTACCGGCTCCGTGATGTTGATGAAATATGCAAATACATTCAAAACCAGGAATCTCATCATCATAAAAAACCATTTAGGGAAGAATATAGAGACCTATTAAATGATTTCGCTGTTGAATACGAAGATAAATATTTGTTTGAATTTTTCGATGATATATATTCAACTCCTACGGAGTTGGGAAAACCTCTTTAATCAACAATCTATAAAGATTTGTCTCCTACGGAGACTTGGAAACAGATGCATAAAGAGAATAATATAGCACCATCTTCAATTTTTGGAGAAGAAATATTTAATCGAGATTCTTCTCTCATCAACGAAGACCTTGCTCCTGTGCCGGCTTCCAAACGAACCTGGGGCACCTGGAACTATGCGGCTCTATGGATCAGTATGAGTCTTTGCATCCCAACTTACACCATGGCGAGTTCTATGATCAATAACGGGATGAGCTGGTGGCAGGCAGTACTCACCATCTTTCTCGGTAATGCGATTGTGTTAGTCCCTATGTTACTAAATGGTCATGCCGGTGCAAAATATGGAATACCCTTTCCAGTTTTTGCCAGAGCGAGCTTTGGAACAAAAGGCGCAAATATTCCGGCGATGTTACGGGCAATAGTTGCCTGTGGTTGGTTTGGCATACAAACATGGATTGGTGGTGAATCACTATATCATTTAATAAGAGCATGGATTCCTTCGCTGGCAGAAATTAATACCACGACCCTTTTCCCGCAGGCATTACCCATGCTATGCTTTGGAATTTTCTGGTTGCTCAATATGTTTATCATTTACAAAGGAGTAGAAAGCATAAGAAAATTGCTGGTATTTAAAGCCATCTTCTTACCCATTGCTGCCATTGCTTTATTCTGCTGGGCCGTGATCGCCGCCAAAGGCCTGGGCCCGATATTGAGAGCGCCTTCAAAATTTACCGACAATGCTTCGTTCTTTAAATTTTTCTTCCCGGCACTGACTGCAGTAGTTGGCTTTTGGGCAACCCTCTCCTTAAATATCCCAGATTTTACCCGTTATTCAAAAAGTCAAAAAGCACATATCAGGGGACAAGCGATCGGTCTGCCACCATCCATGACCTTGTTTGCCTTTGTCGGCGTCGTGGTTACTTCAGCTTCTGCCATTATTTATGGCAGCCCTGAATGGGATCCTGTAAAACTGGCCAGTCATTTTAATAGCAAAGTGATGGTGACATTTGCCATGATTGGAATTATTATTTCAACATTGGCAACAAATATTGCGGCAAACATAGTAAGTCCGGCTAACGATTTCTCTAACCTTTCACCGAAGAAAATAAATTTTAAACTTGGTGGCTATATCACAGGCGTTATCGGTGTATTGATCTTCCCCTGGAAATTGATGGCCGACCCAAATGGATACATTTTTACCTGGCTGATAGCTTATTCGAGTTTATTGGGGCCAATCGGTGGCATCCTGATTGTTGATTATTATTTTATCAGGAAAAAAGAACTGGTTGTTGACGAATTATACCAACATAATGGACGTTATAGATTTTCAAACGGTTTTAATCCTGTTGCTTTAATTGCTTTGATAGTTGGAATACTGCCCAACGTTCCGGGCTTTTTGCTAAATATAAAGGTAGTGGCTGATGATGCTGTACCCGGATGGATCAATAAACTATATCATTATGCCTGGTTTGTTGGTTTTTTTGTCAGCGGTTTTGTATATTGGATATTGATGAAATACAGGAACACGGATAACACAGATTAAATGGATTTACAGAGATTATTTTTAAGAGCATCTCATTTCTGCGAAGCAGAAAAAATCCGTTCTTATCCGTTCAACCAGTGCCATCAGTGTACGAAAAAATAAAATAAATATGTCTATATTAATTAAAAACGGAAGAATTGTCACAGCAACCGATGATTATATCGCCGATATATTCATAGAAGGTGAAACTGTAAAAGCAATTGGTAAAAACTTAGCTGTTAAAGCAGATAAAGAAATTGACGCTTCCGGCAAATTGGTTTTTCCCGGCGGTATTGACCCGCATGTGCATTTAGATATGCCTTTCATGGGTACGTACAGCAGCGATAATTATGAAACCGGAACAAGAGCTGCTTTATTTGGTGGTACTACGATGGTAATAGATTTTATTTTACAGAAACAAGGCAATTCACTTCGTGCCGCCCTGGAAGAATGGAAAGGAAGAAGCGATCATAATTGTGTGGGAGATTACAGTTTCCACATGGCCGTTACAGATTTTAACGAGGATACCAAAAAAGAGATCCGGGAAATGATCGAGCAGGAAGGGATCACTTCTTTCAAAACCTTTATGGCCTATAAAGGAGCCTTAATGATCGATGACCGGCAAATGATTGGCCTGATGCAGGAAGTGAAGAAACAGGGTGGTCTTATAAATGTACATGCTACCAATGGTGACATGATAGACTTTTTAATCGCTAAACACAGAGCCGAAGGCAAACTCACTCCCCTTTATCATTATTTATCACAACCTGAAATAACCGAAGCAGAAGCCAGCGGCCGTTTTGCCGATATGGCTAACTATACAGGCTGTCCCGGTTATATCGTTCATTTGACCTGCGAAGGCGCCCTCAACGCGGTTCGTAATGCTACCCGTAGAAATCAGAAAGTATTTGTAGAAACCTGTATACAATATTTATTACTCGATGCCTCGTTATACGAAAAAGAAGATGGAGCCAAATGGGTAATGAGCCCACCCCTCAGGCAAAAAAAAGACCAGGAAACATTGTGGGCCGGGATCAACCAGGGCCTGGTGCAAGTGGTGGCAACCGATCACTGCCCTTTCAAATGGGAACAGAAATTAATGGGCAAAGATGATTTCTCGAAGATCCCTAACGGTCATCCGGCTATCGAAAACCGGATGGAATTATTATATAGTGAAGGCGTGAACAAAGGAAAGATAACACTGAATAAATATGTAGAAGTTGCTTGTACTAATCCCGCAAAGATCTTTGGTATGTTCCCGCAAAAAGGAACGATAGCAGTGGGAAGCGATGCGGATATCGTCATTTTTGACCCGAATGAAGAACACATTTTGTCAGCAAAAATACATCATATGAATGTTGACTATAGTGCCTATGAGGGTTGGGAAGTAACAGGGAAAGTAAAAACAGTTTTGTTGCGTGGTCAGATTGCCATTCAAAATAATAATTGTGTAATAGAGAAAGGTTTTGGTAAATTTATTAAAAGAAATAAAGTGTCGCAAACAATTTAATACAGGAACATGGATAACACAGATTAGATAGATGAACACAGATTATTTAAATAAATCAAAATCCGGTATTTCTGCGCAGCAGAAAAAATCTGTGTTTATCCGTTCAACCCGTGTCATCCGTATGCAAAAAAAATAAACATGCCCAGAATCATCAAATCAGGACTTATTCAACTATCGATACCAAAAACCGAAGGCGAAGGAACGATCGCAGAGATCAAGGAAGCCATGGTACAAAAACATATCCCGCTGATCGAAGTAGCCGGAAAAAAGGGAGTCCAGATATTATGCTTTCAGGAAATTTTCAATACACCGTATTTCTGTCCCGGCCAGGATAAAGCCTGGTATGAAAGTGCAGAAACTGTCCCTGGCCCGACGATTGAACGTATGCAGGTGTATGCAAAGAAATATAACATGGTGATCATTGTTCCGGTCTATGAAAAAGAGCAGGCCGGTGTCTTATACAATACAGCTGCGGTAATTGATGCGGATGGTACTTATTTAGGCAAGTATAGAAAAAATCATATCCCGCACACTTCCGGTTTCTGGGAAAAATTCTTCTTTAAGCCCGGTAACCTCGGCTATCCTGTCTTTCAAACAAAATATGCGAAAGTAGGTGTGTATATCTGTTATGACCGCCATTTCCCTGATGGTGCGAGATGTTTGGGATTGAATGGAGCTGAAATTGTTTACAATCCGTCGGCAACGGTTGCTGGCTTATCACAATATTTATGGAAGCTGGAACAACCTGCCCATGCAGCTGCCAATGGTTATTTTATGGGATGTATCAACCGGGTGGGTGAAGAAAAACCCTGGAACCTCGGTAAGTTCTATGGCTCATCTTATTTCGTTGATCCACGGGGACAAATATTTGCCCAGGCATCAGAAGATAATGATGAATTGCTGATTGCAGATTTTGACCTGGATATGATAGAGCAGGTTAGAAATGTGTGGCAATTCTTCAGGGACAGAAGACCGGAGACATATGGAAAGTTAACAGAGCTATAATACTTAACGGCAGAGAAATGAGAACGCCAAGTTTTCGCTGAGTAACTCTGCGAAAACTCCTTTAACTCCTGTTCTCTGCGGTAAAAATAAATAGAGATGCCAATTAGTAATAATCGCTTAACTAAGGATCAATACGAATCCAACTTTACCGACATCCAGCCCCCGTATGAAAATATAACAGCGGCTAAAGTAGATGCCAATCGTTGTTTGTTTTGCTATGATGCCCCTTGCATGAAAAGCTGCCCGACAAGTATCGACGTTCCAAAATTCATCAAGCAAATTGCCACAGAGAATATAAAAGGGTCAGCGCATACCATTTTTACTTCGAATATTATGGGAGCTGGCTGTTCAAAGGTTTGCCCGGTTGAAAAACTATGCGAAGGCGCCTGTGTCTATAACTTATTAGCAGAAGAGCCGATTCCAATAGCCCGGCTGCAACGCTATTCCACGGAAAAAGCAATGCAGCATCAATGGCAGTTATTTAAACGCAAAACAAGTACGGGTAAAAAAGTAGCTGTTGTTGGTGCCGGACCAGCAGGATTAAGTTGTGCGCACAGCCTGTCCAAAGAAGGTGTTGAAGTTACGATCTATGAAAAAGAAAGCAAAGGCGGCGGGTTGATAACCTATGGTATCGCTGCCTATAAAGTAACACCACAGTTCTGTGAAGATGAAGTCAATTATATTCTATCAATAGGTGGTATTGAAGTTAAATACAACCAGGAGTTAGGAAAAAATATTTTACTTACATATCTTCAAAAAAATTATGATGCAGTGTACATCGGCCTGGGAGTTGGCGTGGCAAGACAATTAGCTATCCCCGGTGAAGAGTTGCAGGGCGTGGAAGATGCGATCAGTTTTATTTATAATATCCGGGCCAAAGGCTATTCAAGCGTTCCTATTGGTGAAAAAGTGGCCGTAATTGGAATGGGCATGACCGCTATTGATGCCGCCACACAGGCAAAACGACTGGGAGCAAAAGAAGTGACGATGTTGTACCGGCGAACAGAAGCAGAAATGCCCTGTACCAAACACGAACTGGATATTGCGATGCTGGATGGATGTGAAATAATCTGGCTGGCTGCTCCCAAAGAAGTAAAAGGCCTGCCTCCCGAAGCTTTAGCGAAAGCAGGTGTTGATAGAGTTACGCAGTTGATTTGCACTAAAATGACTTTAGGCGAACCCGATGCCAGTGGCCGCCGCTCTCCTGTTGATACCGGTGAAACATTTTCATTAGAAGTGGATATGGTTATTAAAGCAGCAGGACAAACTCCTTTTGAAACATTGATAGAGGATTTAAAAATTAAAAATTCAAAAGGAAAAATTGTTATTGATAGTAACTGCTCGACAAATATAAAAGGTGTATTTGCTGGTGGCGATGCAGTGAATGGCGGTAAAGAAGTGGTGGATGCAGTGCAGGCTGGGAAAGATGGAGCTAAGGCAATTCTTGATTTTCTAAATATAGCACACGGATGACACGGATTGGACGGGTGAACACTCATTTTTTTGCTTGGCAAAAATTTTGATTATATCATACAAAGAATGTTATGAAACATGAAGAAATTACTGAGAAAATAATTCAGGCATTTTATAAGGTTTATAATACCCTTGGCTATGGATTTTTAGAAAAAGTATATTTGAATGCCCTTCACATAGAGTTAATAGCCTTGGAACTAAAAGCGGAAAAAGAAAAATGAATACTGGTTTATTATTTTGGAAATATTGTTGGCGACTATAACGCAGACCTGATTATTGAAAATGTCGTAGCTGTTGAACTTAAGGCAATTGGGGCCATTGTTGAAGAGAACGAACATCAAATAGTGAATTACTTAAAAGCAACGAATATTGAAGTGGGCTTGTTATTAAACTTTGGCAAGAAGCCACAATTAAAAAGAAAAATATTTGATAATGAAAAAAAAGCCGATGTTAAAATAAAAAAAAAAGCAAAATAGATTAAATAGAACGTTGCATTTTAAAAATCTAATGTGCGGTAATCCAAAATTCTACGAAGTAGAATTAATCCATGTTTATCCGTCCAATCCGTGTCATCCGTGTTCAAAAAAAGTTGCCGATAAGCGAACAGAACCCTGATAACATAAATAAAAACCGTCACGCCGCTTGCAGCGGCCCGACGAAAAAAAAAATATTTTATGGCAGACATCAGTTCAAATTTCCTCGGCATCAAATCACCTAACCCCTATTGGTTAGCCAGCGCCCCGCCGACGGATAAAAAATACAACGTACTCAGAGCCTTCGAAGCCGGCTGGGGTGGTGTGGTTTGGAAAACGCTGGGTAGCCAGGTGAAAAATGTTTCGTCCCGATACTCGGCGGTTGATTTTAATGGCGGTCGGGTGATGGGTTTTAATAATATTGAATTGATCAGCGACCGCCCCCTAGGGATCAACCTGAAAGAAATAGCCGAGTGTGTAAAATTATTCCCCGACCGGGCCATGATTGTTTCGCTGATGGCGGATAATGATAAGAACAGCTGGCAGGAACTCATCAAAAAAGTGGAAGACACCGGCGCACATGGCTTTGAATTAAATTTTGGGTGCCCACATGGTATGACAGAAAGAGGTATGGGTGCTGCCGTGGGACAGGATCCGGAGATCGCCTGTATGGTAGTGGAATGGGTGATGGAAGCAGCTACTCTTCCAGTGATAACGAAGTTGACACCGAATGTACATTCTGTAGTGCCAACCGGCCGTTCTGTTGTAAAAGCAGGAACCAATGCCTTGTCGTTGATCAATACGATACAATCGGTCACTGGTATTGACCTGGATACTCTCGTTCCTAATCCGTATGTAGCCGGTAAATCAGTATTCGGTGGTTATTGCGGCCCGGCTGTAAAACCTATTGCGTTAAAAATGCTGACGACAATTGCACAGGATGAGCTGACAAAGAAAGTTCCTATCTCAGGAATTGGCGGGATCAGCACCTGGAAAGATGCCGTAGAGTTCATGCTGCTCGGTGCAAGTAACGTACAAGTGTGTACCGCTGCTATGAAACATGGATTTAGAATTATAGAAGATATGTGTGAAGGCTTAAATAACTGGATGGATGAAAAAGGTTTTAAAACACTAGAAGATTTTATCGGCAAATCTGTTGATACCATCACCCATTGGGAAGATCTCGACATCAACTATCATCATATCGCCAAGATAAATCAGGATAAATGTATACACTGCGGTCTTTGTTATATTGCTTGCGAAGACACTTCACATCAATCCATTAAATTAGAATATGGCAAACCCTACAACAAATACACAATCATTGATGAAGAATGTGTAGGTTGCAATCTCTGCAAACTAGTTTGCCCGGTCGATGATTGCATTACTATGGAAGAGCACCGGGTAGCCCCTGAATATATTAATTGGGTAGAATGGCAGAAAAGAGGATTGCCGTTGAATGATCATTAAATAAGAGTAATCATTTTTTTCAAACTCACTAACCTTATTCTAAAAGAGTCGTCTTGAATAGACAAGCTTCTAGCCTTATTATCAGTCAATTAGAGTAAATTCGGAAACTTTCAGAACTGATTGGTACCGTATGCTTCTAATCAAGCATTACAGAAGCTTCTTAATACTCCCCTGATCAGTTCCCATTAAGCTCAAAAAAAATTGAGAATATCAACAAGCTGGAATTTCCCGAATAGTATAATAAAAGGTATAATTTTTACTAGATAATTCATTTTAGGCAGAATGCTTTGTAGGCAGTGTAAACCAAAAAGTGCTTCCATTACCTAATTCACTATTTACACCTATTTGGCCGCCATGTTTTTTTATTATTTCTGCAGAAATGTAAAGGCCAAGCCCTAAGCCGGAATATTGACTGCCACTATTATCAGCCCGGTAATAGCGATCAAATAAATGAGCCAGTTTTTCGGTTGATATACCTGAGCCCTTATCTATAACAGATACTTTGGCCATCTCATTAACTTTTTCAATCCTGATCCTGATTTCTTTAGATTGAGGTGCATACTTAATGGCGTTGGTAACAAAATTGATTACTACCTGGTTAACCCTTTCAGCATCTGCATATACCTCAAGTTCCATATCTCCTTCGGTAATGATAGCAGATGTGCCTTCAATACTGAATGAATGGCAACACTCATTAATTACGTGAGATAGTGTAAATAACTTTTGATTTAACCGAAGCTGTCCTTCATTTACGTTGCTTGCGTCTAGCAGGTATTTAATAAGTATAACAACTTTTTCAAGGCTTTTATTAGCCATTTCAATCAGGCCAGGCAACATGTCGGCAGTGGGTTCATTTTTTATTCTGTTCAACAATTGAAGGGAAGCTTTTAAACTGGTGATTGGAGTTTTAAGCTCATGACTTGCAATACTTATAAAATCATCTTTTTGTTGTTGTAACAATTTAAGTTCATGTATATCGGTAGCAGTTCCAGTCCATAACTGTACTTTGCCATCTTCATTTTTAATAGGCATTAAACGTATCAGGTGCCAGCGGTCAATACCATCTGTACGCCTTTTCCGATTTTGAAATTCTCCACCTGCATTATTTTTCAAAATCAATTTATATTCATCCAAAGTAGATTGTAAATCGTCAGGATGAACGACTGACAACCATCTCCACCCCTTACTATTATCATAATCAAGACCTGTATAGTCGTACCATCGCTGGTTAAAAAACGTGGCTTCTCCGTCAATAGTGTTTGTCCAGGCTATTTGTGGAATTGTTTCCATCATATCCCGAAACTGTTTCTCGCTTACTGCCAAAGCTTTTGTACGTTGTTCTACACGTTCTTCCAATTGCTGGTTTAATAATAAAAGATCCTCATTAATTATCCTTACTTTTTCTTCCTGATTAATAAGCAATTGAGCATTTTCATGAAGTTCCTTGTTTGCTGTTTTTAATTCTTCCTGTTGCACTTTCAGATCTCCTGATAAGATTATAAGATCGGTTGCCCTATTCTCTTTTTCTTCGTTTTGGAATGCCAGTTCTTTATTAGCAATAACTAATTCCGCTGCCCGATTTTCTTTTTCTTCATTTTGAAAACCCAGCTCATTGTTTGCAATAATTAATTCTGCTGCCCGGTTTTCTTTTTCTTCATTTTGAAATGCCAGCTCTTTGTTTGCAATAATTAATTCGGCTGCACGATTTTCTTTCTCTTCATTTTGAAAGACAAGCTCCTTGTTAGCAATAACTAATTCTGCTGCCCGATTTTCTTTTTCTTCATTTTGAAATGCCAGTTCTTTATTAGCAATAATTAATTCCGCTGCCCTATTTTCTTTTTCTTCATTTTGAAAACCCAGTTCATTGTTTGCAATGATCAATTCTGCTGCCCGGTTTTCTTTTTCGTCATATTGAAAGACAAGCTCCTTGTAAGCAATAACCAATTCTGCTGCCCGGTTTTCTTTTTCTTTACTTTGAAATGCCAGTTCTTTATTAACAATAACCAATTCTGCTGCCCGGTTTTCTTTTTCTTTACTTTGAAATGCCAGTTCTTTATTTGCAATGGCTAACTCTGCTGCTCGTTTTTCTTTCTCTTCGTTTTGAAAGGCAAGCTCTTTGTTAGCGGTTTCCAATTGGGCAGTATACTGTACCAGATATTCTTCGGCTTCTTTGCGATTAGTAATATCTACCCTGATGGCGAGATATTGATAGGGTTTGCCCTGTTCATCCAGAAAAGGAACGATGGTAGTATCCACCCAGTAAAAGTTACCGTTCTTGTCTTTGTTTTTAAATTGCCCTTTCCATATTTGCCCATTAGCAATGGTTACCCATAAATCACGAATGAATTCTTTAGTGTGATAACCCGAATTAATTATGCGGTGGTCTTGTCCGATTAGCTCTTCCTCACTATACTTTGCTATTTTACAAAAATTATTGTTTACTTTTTTAATAATCCCCTTTTGGTCGGTAATGGCTATTATAGCTGATTCATCCAATGCATAGTTATAATAGAATATTTCCTTTAAATTTTTCTGAAGGAGTTCAGCCGATTTATTAAGCTTTTCGTTAGCAATAATAAGATCTGCTGTCCTTTTTTCTTTTTCTTCATATTGAAATGCCAGTTCTATATTAGCAATAACTAATTCCCCTGCCCTTTTTTCTTTTTCTTCATTTTGAAAGATAAGCTCCTTGTTAGCAATAACTAATTCTGCTGCCCGGTTTTCTTTTTCTTCATTTTGAAATGCCAGCTCTTTGTTTGCAATAACCAATTCTGCTGCCCGGTTTTCTTTTTCTTCATTTTGAAAGAGAAGCTCCTTGTTAGCAATAACTAATTCCGATGCCCGATTTTCTTTTTCTTCATTTTGAAAGAGTAGCTCCTTATTAGCAATAACTAATTCCGCAGCCCGGTTTTCTTTTTCTTCATTTTGAAAAAGTAGCTCCTTACTAGCAATAATTAATTCCGCAGCCCTATTCTCTTTTTCTACATTTTGAAATGCCAGTTCCTTGTCAGCAATAACTAATTCCGCTGCCCTATTCTCTTTTTCTACATTTTGAAATGCCAGTTCTTTATCAGCAATAACTAATTCTGCTGCCCGGTTTTCTTTTTCTTCATTTTGAAAGACGAGTTCTTTATTAGCAATAACTAATTCCGCTGCCCGCTTTTCTTTTTCTTCATTTTGAAAGAGCAGCTCCTTATTAGCAATAACTAATTCCGCAGCCCGCTTTTCTTTTTCTTCATTTTGAAAGAGCAGCTCCTTATTAGCAATAACTAATTCCGATGCTCTATTTTCTTTTTCTTCATTTTGAAATACAAGTTCTTTGTTGACAAAAATTAACGCCGCTGCCTGTACTTTTAATTTTTCAGCAATGATTTCCTTTTCTTTCCTTTCTTCTGCATCGGTTAATGCCCGGTTTATTTTGGGGAGTAATGAAAATAATTTATCCTTGGAAACATAATCGGTAACACCATTTTTAATTAACTCAACAGCATTTTCTTCTCCAATAATACTTGAAACAATAATGAAAGGGATGTGTGGAAATTTATTTTGTTTTATCCTGAATGCTGTAGCAGCATCAAACGAAGGAAGTGAATAATCGGATAATATTAAATCGGGATTAAAGGTCAGCAGTGCATCTTCAAATGCTGCCCTTGTCTGAACAATTGCAGATGTAAAACTCAACCCCGATTTTTTCAATTCACGATTAAGCAAATCTGCATCATGCTGATCGTCTTCAAGAATAAGTATTTTAAGATTTTTTTTCATTAATTTAAACTATTGCAATATCGTTTGTTGTTGTATTTCATTTCTATCGGGATACTAATACTTTTCCAGAAAGAAGTCATTCATTTTTTTACTAATGCGGTGGCTCACTTATAATCATCCAATACAATCCAATCTCTTTTATTGCTGAAAAAAAATTATCGCTGTCAACTGGTTTTACTATATAACTATTGGCACCCAGAGAATAGCATTTTTTTATGTCCGGATCTTCTTTAGATGAAGTAAGAATTACAACAGGGATAGATTTCAGGTCCGGATTGGATTTAATTTTTTCCAGCACCTCCATACCGTTTACTTTTGGCATCTTAAGATCCAGCAAAATCAATTTTGGATATTCCTTGCTTTTCCGTAAAGCATACATTCCTTTGCAAAAAATAAAATCAAGTGCTTCTGCTCCATCTTTTACATGAAGAAGTTTATTGATAAAACCACTTTTTGTAAGTGCACGGATAGTGAGGTTGGCATCATCTATGCTATCTTCAACAAATAATATTTCAACTTCGTCGTAATTCATTATTTATGTTTTAATTGTTTATGTTTAAATTGTTTAAAGCAGGTAAGCTGAAATAAAAACAGGTACCTTCATTTAGAGTTGATTCTGCCCACACAGTTCCACCATGCCGGTGTACTATTTTTTGAACGATTGCCAGGCCAATTCCGGTGCCCTCAAATTCTTCCTGCGAGTGTAAGCGTTGAAAAACCCCGAAAAGCTTATCATAATATTGCATATCAAAACCAGCCCCTTCATCTTTTACATAGTACACCACCAGTTTATCTTTTTCATAAGCACCAATTTCTATGTTGGTTATTGGTTTGTACTTCGAATATTTGATAGCATTGGAAACAAGATTGATCCATACCTGCTTAATCAGCGACTGGTCTACTTTGGCAGCAGGAAGCAATTTGATAGTAAATACAGGGAAGTTTTCACCTTCTTCAAATATTAATTCTTCTCTTACCAGTTTTACAAGATTATTCATATTAACGTCCGAAACAGTTACCGGTTTTCGTCCTAATTTAGAAAATGCCAGCAAATCATCGATGAGGTCACCCATTTTTTTTGAATTATGCATAATGGAATGAAGCACTTTTTTCCCATCAGCATCAAATTTTTCTGCATAATCTTCTACCAGAATTTTTGAATATCCATTGATGGCCCTTATAGGTGCCCGTAAATCGTGTGATACAGAATAGGAAAAAGAGCCCAGCTCTTTATTAACAGATTCCAATTGTGCTGTACGTTCAATTACTTTATGTTCTAATTCATCATTGAGTTTACGGATATCATCTTCTGCCTGCTTAAGTTCTCTGTTGGCAAAGACTAACTCTTCAGCCCTTTTTTCTTTCTCTTCGTTTTGAAAAGCCAGCTCTTTGTTTGCAATAATCAATTCGGCGGCCCGATTTTCTTTTTCTTCATTTTGAAAAAGGAGCTCCCTATTAGCAATAACTAATTCCGCTGCCCGATTTTCTTTTTCTTCATTTTGAAATTTCAATTCTTTATTGGCAATCTCCAAAACAGCTGCCTGTTTTTCTTTCTCTTTGTTTTGTAAAATAAGTTGTTTGTTTGCTATACTTAGCTCTTCTGCTTTCTTTGCAGTAACATCTCTGGCTGCTGCAAAAACCCCTAATACATTTCCCTTTTCATCTTTATATACAGATGCATTATATAATACATCTGTTAATTTACCATTTTTATGGTGGATAGTTAACGGATAATCTGAAACAAATTCCTTTTCAAAAACCTGCTTATATCCTTCACGGGCTTTTTCTGGCTCAGTAAAGTAATCAGAAAAAACAGTTCCAATTAGTTGTAACCTCGGCACACCTGTTACCTTTACGGATGCTTCATTTACATCTGTGATTTTCCCTTCGGGAGAAATAGTAACAAGCGGATCCAGCGATGCTTCTATCAAACTTCTTGCATATTGCGAAGCCTGTTTTTGAGTAGTAACATCTCTGGCTGCTGCAAAAACTCCCAATACATTTCCCTTTTCATCTTTATATACAGATGCATTGTATAATACATCTGTTAATGTGCCATTTTTATGGTGGATGGTTAGCGGATAATCTGAAACAAATTCCTTTTCAAAAACCTGTTTATATCCTTCACGGGCTTTTTGTGGTTCGGTAAAATAATCAGAAAAATCAGTTCCAATAAGTTTTAACCTCGGCACACCTGTTACCTTTACGGATGCTTCATTTACATCTGTAATTTTCCCTTCGGGAGAAATAGTAACAAGCGGATCCAGCGATGCTTCTATCAAACTTCTTGCATATAGTGAAGCCTGTTTTTGAGCAGTAACATCTCTGGCTGCTGCAAAAACTCCCAATACATTTCCCTTTTCATCTTTATACACAGATGCATTGTATAATACGTCTGTTAATTTGCCATTTTTATGGTGAATGGTTAGCGAATAATCTGAAACAAATTCCTTTTCAAAAACCTGTTTATATCCTTCACGGGCTTTTTGTGGTTCAGTAAAATAATCAGAAAAATCAGTACCAATTAGTTTTAACCTCGGTACACCCGTTACCTTCACTGATGCTTCATTTACATCCGTAATTTTCCCTTCGGGAGAAATAGTAACAAGCGGATCCAGCGATGCTTCTATCAAACTTCTTGCATATTGCGAAGCCTGTTTTACAGTATTAGTAATTGCTACAAGTTCTTTATTTTCTTTTAGCCTTTTTTTCTTTTCTATATTTTGAAATACAAGCTTTGTATTGGCAACGCTTAATTCTAAGGCCCGCTTTTCTTTTTCGTGATTTTGATAGGCAAGTTCTTTATTGGCTATAACCAGTTCTGCTGCCCTATTCTCTTTCTCTTCATTTTGAAATACAAGCTCTGTATTTGCAATGCTCAATTCGGCTGCCCTCTTTTCTTTTTCGTTGTTTTGATAGGCCAATTCTTTATTGGCAATATTCAATTCCGCTACCCTGTTTTGTTTTTCTTCATTTTGAACTAATAATTCAAGGGTTTTTAGATACAGATCCATAAAAACTGCCACCTTAGCTTTTAATAATTCCGGATTTAGCGGTTTAATCATATAATCAACTGCACCGGCCTGGTATCCTTTAAAAATATGCATAGAATTATCCATGCTGGCAGTTAAAAAAATAATTGGAACATGTTTAAGTGTTTCAATTCCCCGAATTAATTCTACTGTCTCAAAACCATCCATCTCCGGCATTTGCACGTCCATTAATATGAGTGCAAAATCTGGTTGGTGCAACAGAATTTTCAATGCTTCATTGCCAGAATGTGCTTTCACACATAAATAATTCTTATTGGAAAGAATTAATTCTAAGGCAAACAAATTTTCGGGCAGGTCGTCAACCAATAAAATTTTAATGAGGCTATTTAATTTCGTTTTCATTAGAAATTATTCCAATCGTTTATTAATTATTATTAACTCCTTATTTGCTTAACCACACACGCATCAATGACAGCAAGCGTTCTACTTCAATAGGTTTCGTAATATAATCATTAGCCCCTGCATCAATACATTTTTGTTTATCATCTTTCATGGCTTTTGCAGTGAGTGCAATTACAGGTAAATTTTTGAATTTCATCTGCATTCGTATTTGTTTCATTGCCTCGTAACCGTCCATTTCCGGCATCATAATATCCATTAATATCAGATCAACGTCGGAATGCAACTCCAGCATCTCTAAAGCGTTTTTCCCGTTTTCTGCTTTTATTATTTCCATTCCACGTTCTTTTAATATTTTTGATAATGCAAATAAATTTCGCATATCATCATCTGCCAATAATATTTTTTTTGCTTGAAATATTGCTTCTTTATCGTACAGATTATTTATAATCAATTGTTTTGATTTGGGCATATTGCTAATCGTTCTGTGCAGAAAAAGAGCTGTTTCATCCAACAACCTTTCTTCCGACTTTACCCCTTTTATAATAATGCTCTCCGCATATTTCTGAAGCTCATTGTTTTCTTCTTTAGTAAGTTCCTTGCCGGTATAAACAATAATAGGTGGAATATTGTTGTCTTTTACCTGCCTGCCAGCCGGCACAGTATTCTCCAATTTATGAATGAGGTCAAATCCGCTCATGTCTGGCAAACCAATATCCAGTATAATACAATCAATGTGATTCTGCTCATACAAAGCCAAAGCCTCTTTGCCGGTTTCTGCTTCAAAACAACTTACATCACCATTGCCAATGAGTATGCGCATTGCCTTTCTGGAATTTTCATTGTCTTCAATAATTAAGAGGTTCTTTATTTTTCTGTTTACAAAATTTTCAATCCTATTAAATGCTTCTTCCAAATCTTCTTTTGCTACCGGTTTCATCAAATACTCAACGGCTCCTTCTTTGATGGGTTCCAACGAACGTTCTTTAGCCGAAATAATATGTACGGGAATGTGTCTTAAAAAAGGATTTGCTTTTAATTCAAGTAATACGGTATGTCCGTTAATGCCCGGCAAAATCATATCGAGAATAATTGCTTGCGGATTGTGTTTTTCGGCAAGCAACAAACCATCTTCTCCGGTTGCTGCCGATAAACATTTAAACCCTTTTTTGTTAGCTTGCTTTAAAATTATTGTAGCAAATTTCAAATCATCTTCAATGATTAGTACTGTTTTATCATCAACGGTTATTGTGTCTCTGTCATCATTTATGTTAGGATAATTCAGATATATAGATTCATTTAATAAGCGGGGTTTAAACAAACCGGATTCTTTCGCCTGATAGCTATCTGGAGTGTCTGTGCTTTTAAGTTCCTGCTCCTGATGTATTTCTAAAGGAATAATGAGACAAAAAACAGAGCCTTCGTTTAATTTACTACTGAGCTTAATTTCAGCTCCTAATAATTTTGCAAGTTCACGTGAAATGGAAAGCCCTAAACCTGTACCGCCATATTTTCTGGATGTCCCCCCTTCGGCTTGTTGAAAAGCTTCAAATACGGCCATTTGTTTGTCTTCCGGTATTCCAATACCTGTGTCGGTAACAGAAATAATAATTGTACTTTCTGTATTTCGGTCAATACTAATACTTACACTTCCTTTTTCAGTAAATTTTATGGCGTTTGATAAAAGATTTTTTAATATCTGATTCAAACGTTGCGAATCAGTACGAATGAATTCAGGTAAATCTTTATCCATTTTTGAATGTAGCTTCAATCCTTTTTGCTCAGCATGATGTTTAAATTCACGGATGAGTTCATTTGTAAAAGTTTTTAGTGATACGGGTTGTATATTTATAGACATTTTCCCTGCTTCAATTTTAGAGAGGTCAAGCACTTCATTAATTAATACAAGCAGATCACAGCCACTTTTATAAATTATTTCTGCACTTTCTACCTGAATAGTATCCAGATTATTATTTCTATTTTCAGATAGATCTTTTGACAGGATCAACAAACTATTAAGCGGTGTTCGTAACTCATGCGACATGTTGGCGAGGAATTCCGATTTATACCTGCTGCTTATTTCCAGTTGTTTTGTTTTTTGTACAATGTCGTTTTTGGAAGCTTCAATCTCTATATTTTTTATTTCCAAAGACTGTGCTTGTTCCTCTAATTCCTCATTGGTCATTTGTAATTCTTCTTGCTGCTGTTTCAGGTTTTGTGCCTGCTCTTCAAGTTCTTCATTCATTTGTTTCAGCTCTTCCTGTTGTGTTTGAAGTTCTTCACTTTGCTGAGCAAGCTCCAACATTTGATTTTTTGTAGTAGTAATATCAAATCGAATGGCAACATATTTTTCTATTTTACCATCTACTCCTTTAAACGGGGTAATTGTTGTATCCACCCAATAAAAAGTTCCGTCCTTAGCTTTATTTAATATTTCTCCTTTCCAGGTTCTACCGCCACTGATTGATTTCCACATACCAATAAATAACCCGGCTGGCTGCTTTCCTGATTTCAACATTCTATGATTATTTCCTAATAATTCTTCTCTCGAATATTTCGAAATTTTACAGAAATTATCATTTGCATATATTATGTCTCCACTTGCGTTCGCGATAGAAAGAATGGCCGCTTGATTCAGAGAATGCAGTTGCTGATCTATTTCCAATGCTGATATTTCCATTTCGTCTTTTTGCGACTGAATCTTTTCTAAAAACTCTCGCAGCGCTGCCTGATTAAAAGCCGTATTTACTGCAATAGCAATACTGTTCATTGAAGCAT
>JAWXCO010000017.1:0-18681 GCA_034408705.1 Bacteroidota bacterium | reverse complement strand
CGTTTCAAAACATATTTTATCTTTTGAAATAAACTGTTTTGAAATCCCGGGGTAATTTAATAGATTTATTTTTCGCAATCTGCGCATTGAACAATAGCATATAGCTTGTATAAAATGAAGAAAATAGCAATCGTAGTAGTGTCCGTTTTTTTGTCAGCTTGTAAAGGACCGGCAATAATAATGAACAATGGGATGAACTCCACCCCGGCAACTTTCTATGGCGATTTCACGGACGATTATGGTATCCGGTACAGTATCAGCGATACAGCCTGGCTACAGCACCCCCGGATAAAATACCATATCCTTTATTGGAATAAAAAGGAGCAATACCTCATCGCCAAAAATGACCAGGGCAATCCTTCTGAACCGGGTCTTTATACCAGGATCGATTATATGACCTTTCAAAATATGGAGCCTTTTGAATGGGGCTTTTGCCTCACCGTCTATAATGCCAATACAAAAAAAGAAGCGGTTACTAAAGCAATAGCAGACCGGCAAAATCCTAAAATAGGTTGCGGTGGTTTTCCTTTTTCCAGGATGAAAAGAACAGCGTAACCCTAATTTATTCTATTTCAAAAAATGTTGATGTTTCAATACCATTTTATCCCTTTCCCCGGTTTGAAAACAGCACGTCTTTTCCTAAGACAAATAAAAAAGTAACTTACACCGGAGAAAGATCAGTTTATTATTAAAGGAGCTATTGTCTTTTCATAAATAATTAATTTTGTAACATGATTTTTTGCCAGGCACAGTCAGCAGATATTCCCGAACTACAAATTGTAAGAAATTCGGTCACCGAAAACACCTTATCCGATCCTGCATTGGTACCGGATTTGGATGTAGAAGACTACATAAACCGGCGGGGCCGGGGTTGGGTAGCATTACACGATACAGGAATTGTCGTGTTTTCTATCGTATCCGTCATGGATAATAATGTATGGGCCTTATTTATTGAGCCCGGTTTTGAAAAACAGGGCATCGGCCAAAAACTGCGTGAAATGATGATGAACTGGTATTTTGCGCAAACCGATACCACGATCTGGCTGGGAACCGCTCCGGGTACCCGGGCCAAACAATTTTACCGCAAGGCAGGCTGGCAGGAAACGGGTACCCATGGAAAAGACGAAATAAAATTTGAAATGACCTCAGAAAACTGGAAAAACCAGCACTAAATATCAGCATTTAAAATATCTTTAAACTGAACGCAACCAGGGCTGGTCTGGTTGTTGTCTATACAGCAGTAAATAAAACCCGGCGTTATGAAAAAATTAGCATTTGCCTTTTTGCCCCTTTTATTAGCCGGATTCGTATTACCTGATGACAGTTGCCGTCAAAATACAACTGTAAAGTCAGCTGTGAACGGCCAGGCAGACGGCCCTTACGTTTCGTATAAAGGTGATAAAATTTATGTAAAATATATCGTTGAGAGCGGTGGCGTGAAGTCTGTTCAGCAAGATAGCATGGGGATAGCAGAGAAAGCGGGTATTGTATTGAATGTGCTGACAGATGAGCCGGGTAAAACCTTTTCAGTGAAATTGAAGTCAGAGCTGGAAAACGAGAAAACGGATTATGGAGGCGTTAGTAAACGTTTTATTGTATCAGATATCGAAGGCAATTTCAGGGCTTTCCGGCAATTATTACAAGCCAATAAAGTAATTGACTCCAGTTTCAACTGGATCTTTGGTAATGGTCATCTTGTATTGACAGGCGACTTTGTTGACAGGGGCACCCAGCAGAATGAGGTCCTCTGGCTTATTTATTCCCTCGAGGATAAAGCGAAAGCCGCCGGGGGATATGTGCATTATGTGCTGGGTAACCATGAGATAATGAACATGAGCGGTGACCTGCGTTACCTGCATGCGAAGTACACTGAACATGCCAACCTGTTGCAGGAAAATTTTGTATCCCTTTATGGTGAAAATGCAGAATTGGGCAGGTGGCTCCGGACAAAAAATGTAGTAGAAAAAATTGGTGATATTTTATTCTGTCATGCCGGCATTTCCGGGCCCGTCAACAGCATGGATATATCCACTTCAAAAATAAATAAACTGGTAAGACCTTATTACCCCGACACGAGTTACAAGTATTCTACACCGGAAGCTGAAATACTCTACAGTGATTGGGGTCCGTTCTGGTACAGGGGATATTATTATGGAACTAAAGCCACTTCGAGCCAGGTTGATAGCACGCTGTCAATTTATAAAGTAAAGCATATTGCAACCGGTCATACCGTGGTGGCGGATACCATCAGTGTTTTGTACAATGGTAAAGTGATCAATACGGATGTTCATCACGCCAAAGGACATACAGAAGCCATGCTGATCGAGCACGGGCAGTATTACAGGGTCAATATTATTGGCGAGAAATTTCTGGTCATGAGCCGGTAGTTGATTGATGATACTGGCTTCCTCAATTTCACAGCCCAAAAAAGATTGAGTATTTTGTTCTCCAATTCTTGATGCCCTGTCAATAAAGGGCAGAACATTAAACTATTAAACCCCAACTTAAACAGATGAAAAAATTTGTGATTATTTTATTGGCTGCCGGTCTTTTTACGGCCTGTAAAGACGATAAAGCTCCCAAAGAAAAGTACAATCGTGATAAAGATGATTACCGTAGCAGTGATAAGGAGGGAGGAGATAAAGAAAAGACCAGTACCGATTATCAGCAAGACAAGGAAAAAACAGGCACACAAGATGAAAAGCCTGATAATGTATCTACAGGAGATGTTACGGAGAGGATGGATAACAGTTCCGGTGGTGGATGGCCACAAATCGAAAGAACTGCTTTTATCAAAAGTTGCGAAAGAGAAGCGATCGCAAGTGGTACAACCAGGTTGGTGGCGCAAAGTTATTGCCAGTGTATGCTCGATAAAATGGAAAGCACTTACCCCGATATTAAAGTGGCGGTCAAATTAACAATGGAGCAGGTCCAGCAATTTGGAACAAAGCACCGGGAAGCCTGTCTCGAAGAGCATTAAATGAAATCAAAATATTGTCAATTTCCCGAAGCCCGGAACAGTAACGTTCCGGGCTTCCGCTTTTTAGGTTTTATCCGCTTTCCCGCTTAAATTTGCCCTCCCGATAACTATCGGGATAAAACTGGAATATAAAATGCCAAGATCTATAGCATTTCGGGATGCCCTCAGAGAAGCAATGAGTGAAGAAATGAGAAGGGATGACAGTGTATACCTGATGGGAGAAGAGGTAGCTGAGTATAATGGGGCCTATAAAGTAAGCCAGGGGATGCTGGCTGAATTTGGACCGAGACGTGTGATCGACACTCCTATTTCTGAATTGGGTTTTACCGCAATAGGAGTGGGTTCAGCACAAAACGGTCTTCGGCCTATAGTTGAATTTATGACCTGGAATTTTGCTGTTTTAGCCTTAGATCAAATTCTCAATACGGCTTCTAAAATGTTGGCAATGAGTGGTGGACAAATTTCATGTCCTATTGTTTTCAGGGGTGGTAATGGCTCAGCCGGCCAATTAGGTGCACAGCATTCTACTGCATTTGAAGCCCTTTATGCTAATATTCCCGGGATTAAAGTCGTATCCCCCAGTACCGGGTATGATGCGAAGGGTCTGTTGAAACAAGCTATACGGTATGAGCAGGATCCGGTGATGTTTATGGAAAGTGAGCAGATGTATGGCGATAAGAGCGAAATTCCGGATGAAGAATATTATATCGAATTAGGAAAAGCAGATATTAAAAAGGCCGGCCGGGATGTAACCATCGTTTCCTTTAATAAAATGATGAAAGTGGCTTTAGGGGCTGCAGCAGAACTGGAAAAAGAAAATATCAGTGCTGAAGTGATCGATCTTCGCACGATCCGCCCGCTTGACTGGATGACCATACTGGAAAGTGTAAAGAAAACTAACCGCCTCGTTATTGTAGAAGAACAATGGCCTTTTGCATCAATTTCCTCTGAAATTACTTACCGCATACAGAAAGAAGGTTTTGATTACCTGGATGCTCCGATCCGTCGTATAACCGCCGCTGACGCACCACTGCACTATGCACCTAACCTGGTAGCCGCCGCTTTACCTGATGTACCCAGAACAGTGAAACTCGTGAAAGAAGTTATGTACCAGAAGAAGTAAACGCATTCTTATACTTTTTTTTTAAGCCTTCCTGCGTTGCCGGAAGGCTTTTCTATTTCATCAGGTTACATTCGTATAAATACGTTTTGAAAATATATTTCTTTCACACTGCAACGTTTTGCCCTTTTCTCCGCATCTTTGTCACGGTTTTTCATAGGATATTGGATTTTATAACGAGGCTGGGTTTCTACCCGGCCTCTATTTTTTACCCCAACCCCTTATCCTTCGCTAAACTCAGGGGGGCTCTAACGTCTTAAAATTTAGAAATTCTTTCCTGCATACTGATTTCTTTCTGCATATTCCTTTGTAAGCTTTTGAAGCCATATGTTATTAATGTTTATAAGTTTTTTGTGCCTTCATTGGCAGGTGTATTACATTCCTGAATTACTGATCTAAGGGTTTAACACCAAACTCATAACCCATAACCGGTAGTTTTTTTTTACTTTTACAACTCTAAAAAAAATCCATGGCAGATATACTGATCATTGACGATGAAAAAGCGATCCGCAAGACCCTGACCGAGATATTATCTTTTGAAGGATACAAAATAGACGAAGCAGCAGATGGGGAAGAAGGCCTGAAGAAGTTCAAAGAAAAAAACTTCGACCTCGTACTATGCGATATTAAAATGCCCAAACTGGATGGTATTGAATTCCTGCAAAAAGCCGGTGAGATAAATCCTGACGTACCCATCATCATGATCTCCGGTCATGGCAATATTGAAACAGCGGTAGATGCTGTTAAAAAAGGCGCTTATGATTATATCTCCAAGCCGCCCGACCTTAACCGGCTGCTGATCACGATCCGTAATGCGATGGATAAAAGCAGCCTTGTAACTGAGACAAAAGTGCTGAAACGGAAAGTGAGCAGGGTGCAGGAAATGATCGGCGACTCATCACCAATCAGAAAAATAAAAGACACCATTGAAAAAGTGGCGCCTACTGATGCCCGTATATTGATCACGGGAGACAATGGAGTAGGTAAGGAACTCGTGGCCCGTTGGGTGCATGAAAAAAGTAACCGGGCTGCCGGTCCTATGGTAGAAGTGAACTGTGCGGCTATTCCAACAGAGTTGATCGAAAGTGAACTTTTTGGCCATGAAAAAGGCTCTTTTACTTCTGCCATCAAGCAACGTATCGGTAAGTTTGAGTCTGCCAGTGGTGGCACCCTCTTCCTCGATGAGATCGGCGACATGAGTGCTAATGCACAGGCCAAAGTGTTGCGGGCTCTGCAGGAAGGCAAAATAACAAGGGTAGGAGCCGATAAAGATATTTCCGTGGATGTACGGGTTATCGCAGCAACCAATAAAGACCTGCTGAAAGAAGTGGATGCAAAGAATTTCCGGCTCGACCTGTATCACCGGCTGAGTGTGATCCTTATTCATGTTCCTTCCTTAAATGACCGGAGAGATGATATACCCCTGTTAGTTGCGCAATTCCTTACTGACATCTGCTCAGATTATGGTATTGCCGAAAAACCGATCGATGATGAGTCGATCAAATTATTACAACAGTATAACTGGACCGGGAATATCCGTGAACTGCGTAACGTTGTGGAACGACTGGTGATCTTATCGGGTAAATCAATTACCGCAGAAGATATCAGGAGCTATGTGATGCCGAAATAAGGGTTGCAGTTTGCTTTGCGTAAGCGATCATTTCTTCCAACGACTGAAGAACAAGGAGGTTGGCCGGTTTGTTTTCTATTTGCTGGGAAACGGGCCCTGACAATACAATCTTTATATCCTGAAATTTTTTGCACAAAACATTAATACAATTATTCAACTCATCTTTACATAATGGGGTGACGACATGGGCAAACAAATGCGTGACCGGGTGATACTGCAGGTAGTATTCCAGCAATTCTACTGAAACGTTCACTCCAAAGTAAGTCGTGCGGTTATGATACTTCCTGAAAAAATAATTGGCCGTCAGCAACGGTAGCTCATGCTGTTCTCCCTTGGGGGCAAATACAACAATATTGAAGTCGTTTTTAGCATCCACCTCCAGCCCATCCGTAGCCAGGATGATCTTTTTCCGGATGATATGGCTGGCAAAATGTTCCTGTGCCGGTATCATATTATTGGTCATCCACAGCAACCCGATCCGTTCCAGGAAAGGATATAACACCCTGATGATCGTTTTTTCAAGACCAATTCTAACCACCAGGCAATTGATGACCTTTTCAAACTTTTCATTGTCAAAATCTAAGCCAGCATCAATCAATTGAAGTACGAATGCCTCCTGGTTATCTTCGCCTATACTGGAAGCCCTTACCAACTGATCAATCTCTCCCCGTTGCAACGCTGCTATCTTCGATATTTTATGGCCATTATGATACAGGAAGGATATTCGCAGCAGCTTTTTCAGGTCCTCATTATCATAGATCCGGTGCTGGCTTTCCTTCCTTTTGGGCACACAGAGCTCATACCGCTGTTCCCAGATTCGGAGGGTATGGGCTTTGATGCCGCAAAGATTCTCAATATCCCGGATAGTAAAATGATTCATAAACCGACAACTAAAGTATTGTTTATTCCGGGCAATACGGGTGCCGGATTTAGCAAAATTTTGAATATTAAAATTTTGATACGCAAATATTTACGATATTTTTGCCAGTCATAAAACACGGCTCATGCCCTTATACCACATATTTATCGTTTACCTGATCGGTACCCTGATCGTTTTACTCCCTGCTCCCGGCTTTGCTAAACTGTTTTTAAAAGCAGGTGCCCCGGCCTGGAAAGCCTATGTACCCTTTTATAATACCTGGGTGATGCAGGAACTGACTCATCGCCCAAAGCACTGGGTATTCTGGCAATTCATCCCTGTTGTGGGCTGGTTTATCAGTCCCGGTATCTTTATCGAATTTGTAAAGGCATTTGGCAGGTTTGGTTTAGGCCATCATACGGCTGCTTCCCTGTTTGCCCCGGTTTATTTTCCTTACCTCGCTTATAAAGAGAATCCCAATTTTATCGGACCCGAAGGAGTAAACAGGCATAAGAAAAAAGGCTGGAGAGAATGGGTGGATGCCGCCATTTTTGCGATTGTTGCTGCTACGCTGATCCGCACATTTATTTTCGAAGCTTATACGATCCCAACATCCTCCATGGAAAAAACATTACTGGTGAGGGATTTTCTTTTTGTGAGCAAGCTAAGCTACGGGCCAAGAATTCCCAACACACCACTTTCAGTTCCTTTTGTTCATAATTACCTGCCGGTTGGTACCAGGAAGTCCTATTCGGAGCTGGTCAGTCTTCCCTATTTACGCTGGTTTGCATCTCCGGTAAAGAGAAATGATGTGGTGGTATTTAATTTTCCGGAAGGAGATACGGTGATAAATAAAACAGGGTTTCAGTCTGCCCAACCATATTATAATTTTATCCGCCAGCTGGACGGAACGATGTCTGATAAAACCCGGCAGCAGATATTAAATGACCCTGATTACCCGATTGCGGTGCACCCGGTTGATAAAACAGATAACTATATCAAACGTTGTGTAGCTATTGCTGGTGATACCCTTAGGATCATCAACGGAATTTTGTATGTGAATAATGCGCCTGCCTTTATTGCACCTACCTCGGCCACGTATTACTATTTCACCGCAAGTAAGATGATTGATGAATCTGATTTAAAAGACGCCGGCATTTCCCTTAACCAGGAAGACGGTTCCTCGGACTTTGTACCACAATCAGCCAATGTTTATAAAATAAATGTGACATTGCCGGAGCTTGAAAAATTAAAAACGATACCCGGTGTTATTGCCAGTTCGATCAATGCTGAAATAGATTCTTCCGCTACCGGAACAGTATTCCCCTACGATACAACCTATTTTAAATGGACGGTTGATAATTTTGGACCTTTACTGGTTCCTGCAAAAGGCAGCACCATACAGTTAACACCACAGAATATTTCCCTGTATAAACGCTGCATCAGTTTTTATGAAAACAATAAATGGGAACAAAAGAACGGTAAAATATATATCAACGATAAAGAAACTACCAGCTATACATTCAAAATGAATTATTACTGGATGATGGGAGATAACCGCCATAAATCACAGGACAGCCGCTATTGGGGTTTTGTATCGGAAGACCGGATAGTAGGTAAAGCCTGGATGATCTGGTTCAGTTGGGATGGAGGCCCCCGATGGAAAAGGTTCTTTAAGTTTGTAAAATAAAATTGTAACTTTAAATGCCCTTGATAAAATCAGGGGCATTTTTGCCTTTATACGAATCATACCAAATGAAAGAGAATAAATTTGAATTTCAGTACGAAGTCTATACTGATATAAGTGAATTAACTGAACAGGATGCCTGGCTACTGACAGAAGCCAGGACCGTGACAGAGAATGCGTATGCACCGTATTCCAATTTTCATGTAGGGGCGGTGGCTATACTGGAGAATGGTGAGGTGGTGGCCGGCACCAACCAGGAAAACGCTTCCTATCCTGTAGGCATTTGTGCAGAACGGGTTTTATTGGGCTCCATTGCTACTTTACATCCCCATATACCGGTTACCAGTATTGCCATCAGCTATAACAGTAATGAAGTAAAAAGCGATCATCCTATTTCGCCCTGTGGCATGTGCCGCCAGGCCCTGCTGGAATATGAAACAAGAACCAAAAAACCTATCCGGCTTATCCTGAGCGGTCAGGAAGGAAAAGTGTTTATTATTAAAACGGCCAGTTTTTTGTTGCCGTTTGCGTTTACAAAGAATGAACTGTTATAAGTTTATTGTTTGTTGTCTATTGTTTTTGGTTTTGTGAATCAAACAGTCTTTCATACCACATAAAGCGCAAATAGCAAAGGTTTAGTTTTTAAAATACCTTAAAGTGTCAACTTACATTATATCAAGTTGCTCCTTTCGTTCTGTCTTTAAATTTCAGCCCTTTTACTGTCGATTTATTCAGGTAAATAATAAAGCTTGCGATTTTCCTGGTTTCTGTATCAATCTCCTGGTACAATTCTTCAAACTCTTTCTGATCAATATATTTATCGGCAAGGCAGCGATACATCTGTGATTTCAATTCGCCACATTCTCCTTTAGCAATAATGTGTGAGTTCAAAAACTCCAGCCGGCTATTTCTTTCAAAACCTTCGGCAATATTATCCATGATAGAGCCAGCTGATGATTTCATTTAATCTGCAAAACGGTATTCATGCCTGACCCTGATTCTTTCTGTAATGAATGATATTCTTTTGTAAAGCACAAAGCTTAACTGCCAAATTTCCAGATCTTCAAACTTGTTAACTGTGCCATCAATAAGTTATTTTAGGTCTAAAAAAACCATAAACAAAAAACCATAAACCATCAACTAAAAAAGTGTTTGCACACCATGTGCCACTTTTGCTTCCAGTTCCAATAACCATTTCTTTCTCCAAAGCCCACCCGCATAGCCGACTAATTTTTTATCGGAGCCAATCACCCGGTGACAAGGGACAATGATCGCAATATTATTTTTCCCATTGGCATTGGCTACTGCTCTGGTTGCTTTGGTATCGCCGGTTTTCCGGGCCAGCTCCAGGTAACTGATGGTTTTACCAAATGGTATTTGGGTAAGGATGCTCCAGACATCCTGCTGAAAAGGAGTACCTGGCTGGTTAAGCGGTAATTCAAAGATCCGTCGCTGACCGTTGAAGTATTGTATCAATTGTTCTACACAGTTAATGAGCAAAGGAGCAATATGTTTTTTATTTCCTTCTGCTTTTTGGGAAGTGTCGTGAAAGTTGACTTCACTGATATAATTGTTGGTGCCACTGATCTTCAGCAGGCCGACTGGCGAGTGATAATATGTAGTGTAGGTTTCAGACATTTTCAGCCGATCTTCATCCCATTTCCGGCAGGATGGGCAGGTTGCAATAAAATTACGTCTTTGTTCTCATCATATACTCCCAGCACCAGGCACTCACTGATAAAGTCCGCTATCTGTTTGGGTGGAAAATTCACCACGGCAATAATCTGGCGGTTCAGCAGGTCTTCCTTTTTATAATAGGTAGTGATCTGCGCCGATGATCTTTTGATCCCAATATCGCTTCCAAAATCAATTTGCAATTGATAAGCCGGTTTCCGGGCTTTTGGAAAGTCATTGACTGCAATAATGGTTCCCACCCGCATATCTATTTTTTCAAAATCGTCCAAGTTGATGGTCATCTTACAATTTTAATGTAAACTTGATGAAAATTTACAACAATGACTCCTGTAAAAAAAGGCAGTTCTATTTCCCGCAGGGATTTTGTCCGTAATTCAGCACTGGTAGGGGCTGGTTTCTTCATTATTCCGCGTCATGTGCTTGGCCGTGGTTTTATTGCTCCCAGTGATAAACTGAATATTGCCGGAATCGGGATAGGAGGAAAGGGAGAAAGCGATCTTTCAGAATTTGCAAAAAGTCCGCTTGTAAATATTGTTGCCTTGTGTGATGTGGATGACAGGGAAGCTAAAAGATCAAGAGAGAAATTTCCCAAAGCTCCTTATTACAAAGATTTCCGGGAAATGCTGTCAAAAGAAAAAAACAATATTGATGCCTGCAGTATTTCAACCCCGGATAATCTACATGCGGTTGCTACTTTAGCTGCCATGCAACTAGGCAAGCATGTGTACACCCAAAAGCCTTTGACGCATGATATCTATGAAGCAAGGATACTGACAAAGGCTGCTGCCAAATATAAAGTAATAACACAAATGGGCAACCAGGGAGGTTCAGGCGACGGTGTACGTAAAGCCAAAGAAATGATCGATGCCGGTATGATCGGGAAAGTAACGGAAGCACAGGCATGGACAAACCGCCCGGTTTGGCCACAGGGTATTCCGACACCCACTGGTAAACATGAGATACCGAAAGAACTCGACTGGAACTTATGGCTTGGCCCCGCCAAACAAATAGAATATAATCCTGCTTACCTCCCATTTAACTGGAGAGGGTGGTGGGCTTTTGGTACCGGTGCCCTGGGCGACATGGCCTGTCATATCATGGATCCTATCTACAGAATATTACCCATCCTATATCCTGATTCTGCAGAATGCAGCATCAGCAATGTATGGAAGAATATGTGGAGCGAAGGTAACTATGTAGACAGCTGCCCGCCGTCTTCGATTATCCATTTATCTTACCCGAGAACAGATGGGAAAGGCAGTATCAATGTATCCTGGCATGATGGCGGATTATTACCCGAACGTCCGCATGAACTGTTGCCCGAAGAAGCATTTGGTAACTGGGATGGTGGTGTTTTATTCATCGGTACCAAAGGAAAGTTATTATTAGATTGTTATGGAGAAAATCCACGGTTGCTGCCCACGAAGTTGATGAAGGAGAAGACCATGCCAAAAGAGAAAATTAAAAGAGTACCGGAGGGTCATTACCTGCAATGGGTGAATGCCTGCAAAGCTGGTTTTGGTAATGCAGAAACCAGTTCACCGTTTTCGTATGCCGGTCCATTTACAGAAAGTATATTGATGGGTAACCTGGCTATCCGCAGCTGGATGATGAAAAATCCGAAGCTCAAAGGATGGGATGATAAATACCTCGGCCGTAAACGTTTATTATGGGATGCAGCTAATATGAAAGTGACGAATTTTGATGAGGCCAATGAGTTTGTAAAGAGGGAGTATCGGGAAGGATATAGTATGTCGTTGTAAAGCGACGAGCCTTGAGTTTCGAGCTACGAGTTACCGAAGAACTTTTATGATTTCGTGCGGTACCCACAGCTCACATCTCTAGGTTTGTAGCTAGATTTTAATCAAGCAGCTTCGCCAGCTCCATTAACTCTGCCTGTTTATACTTGTCTTTTTCGCTGTCAAAACATTTACTGAACTCTTCCAGCAGTTGCTGAATGACCTGTTTATTTTTCTGCGGTTTGAAATAAGCACCCACCGGCGGAACAGCTATCCGTTTGAAATAATTGTCAACATCCTGCTGGGTAAAAACCTGACCGGAAGTAGGATCGATAAAGAATTCAATTTTATGAATAGGGTTAGGCAGGTTTTCATCCGAGTAACCCGGTTTGAAATACGCCACAATGAATTGCTTGGGAATATTGATGGCCTTTACCGGGATATCCAGCAATTCGCATAATATCAGGTAGAGGATGCCGTTGCTGATCTGGTTCCCTCTTTTAGCTTCCAGCGTTTTATGCAATAAAAATTCATTCGGCTCTTTATAATTCGTTTCTCCGCCCTTCAATCCATAATAACTGTACAGAATACTGGTGATGATATTGATCTGTTCAAGCGGGGTCAGGTAATTGTTTAATTCCAGCCAGATATTGCGTCTCACTTTTTCTATTTCCTGTAAGACCGGTGTGGTGGACACATCGGGGTATTGAAATTTGCCCGCCAGCATGGTACCCAGCATCAGGTCATGATGACCGGAGATACTCCATTGGCGAAAATCTTCTTTCAAATCAGTAAAGTGAAGGCGGTGAATAAGTAATTCAATGCGGCCTTGTATCTCTTCGTTGGGAGTGGTTTCCCAGAGATGCTCCAGGTTGGGAATGATATTTTTACCGTAGTCAACAATTTTGTTCGACACTAATCCAAACACTTCTTCGTCGGGATCGTCAATTAAAGTAAACAGGGCTGATATTTCTTTATTGTTTTCCATGGTAGCGATTCCAGCACAATATCTCTATTGGCATTGAAACGAAATAGTTAAACTTTTCCACAGGTGGGGAGAACGGAATAGTTCGAAGATTGAATTTTACTAATTTAACGTTCCTTACCACCATTCTTTTTTCTGTTACGGGAATACTTTAAGTTTGGAAGATGAAAGAACGCCTGCTCTTCCTCTCACTTGTTTTTCTTATCACGGCTACCCATGCGCAGGTCAATGAGCTGTTTGTAATGAAAAAAGATAGCTCCGGCTTTCAGTTAACCATCAAAGGTGCTTCACATCTTGCTTCACTGCCCTTAAAATGTATTACCCGGGAATTTCCGAATAAAACAAGTCATACCTCGAATACGGACAGTGACCATCTATTACTCCCTAAACAATTGCATCCTGCTTTTTATGGATGCTTCGACTGGCATTCATCCGTACACGGACACTGGATGCTGATCCGCTTATTAAAATTCTTTCCTGCCATGCCGGAAGCGGCTGCTATCCGGGCTGCATTGAATAAGACCATCACCCAGGCGAATATTGCTGCTGAACTCAACTACTTTTCATTGCCGCTAACCGCCTCCTGGGAAAGAACCTATGGGTGGGCATGGATATTAAAGCTCGATGAAGAATTGTACAACTGGAATGATGTGGATGGTAAACGCTGGCTGGAAGCATTGCAACCGCTCACGCAAAAGATTGTTCAACTCTGGGTAAATTTCCTTCCCAAACAAACTTATCCCAACCGCACAGGTGTGCACCCCAATACGGCATTTGGATTGGTGTTTGCGCTGGACTATGCCCGAACAGAAAAGAATACAGCCTTTGAAAAAGCCATTATTGCTTCAGCCAAAACCATTTTTGGGAAAGATAAAAATGCACCGGCCATTTGGGAGCCCAATGGAGCTGATTTCTTATCACCCAGCCTGGAAGAAGCCGACCTGATGCGCAGGGTGCTTCCGCCCAAAGAATTTACCAACTGGTTCAATCAATTTCTTTCAAAACAAAGTTTACAACACCTGACCATTTTGCCGGTTGTATCAGACAGAACGGATTTACAGATCGTTCATCTTGATGGACTATCCTTTAGCCGTAGCTGGTGTATGAGAGGATTGGCGTCGGTATTACCTGCCAGTGATACGAGGAAGAAATTATTATTGCGATCTTCCTTGCATCACCTGGGAAAAGCATTACCGCATGTGGTCAGCGGAGAGTATGGAGGAGAGCATTGGCTGGCAAGTTTTGCAGTGTATGCGTTAGTGAATTAAGTCGGGAGTCGGGAGTCAGGAGTCGGGAGTCGGGAGTCAGGAGTCGGGTCGTTTATAATTGTTTACCCTGATTTTTCCAAATATTGTGAGAGGTATACTCCAGGAAAACAACTTGAAACTCGGAACCTTGAACTCAAAACTTTTTGGCAACTACCATCCAGTCCCAGGGCTTTGGTTCTTTCAACCATTTCGGCGGTTTAATAAACTCTGTATCCCAATCATATTCTATTTTTTGAAATTCTTCTGCAACAAAACCTTCATTGGCGAGCAGTAATTGTAATTCCTCTTTGAGATAATGTTTATGCGGTACTTCATCAATATCGGCGTTGCCCTGCCGGATATTGTTCCATTTCCGTATGGCTTCTTTTCCATTTTTTGTGGCAGGGAAAAGGCTTCTGTCGATCTTATGCTGCTGCTGTATAACGCTGGTTAATAACCAGGATTCCAACGAAGGAATGGTAATAACGATACGGCCGCCTTTTTTTACACAGGAAGATAAAGACTGAAAAAATATGGTTCTATCTTTTAGCGAAGGAGTCAGGATAGCATTAATACAGATACCGAAATCACATTGTGGTCCCCGATAGCTATAGGGGCTTGTTTTTTTGCCGCTCATATCTGCCCGGAGGTATGCTACATTTTTATATTGCGGGTAAAGCTGCTTCGCTATTTCAAGGTTTTTAGCAGAGATGTCTACCGCAACAACTTTCTTGAAAGCAGGGGAGAGTACGGGCAGCCATTTGCCGATAGCACAGCCTATATCAATTACTGTCTTTTTCTTTGAGGCATATTTTTTAATAACAGAACGTATAAGAGCTTTCTTATCATTGTGCAGCACATCGAATATTTCATCTCCGTAGGTAGGGGCTATTTTTTCCCAGTAATTTCTTTTCATTAACAGGGTTTATTCATAAATATCTCGCCGGTTTCCAATCGTAATTACTTGAACTGTCAGTATCTTATCATAGATATCGTAAATATTTCGGAAGTCGCCTTTTCTGATTCTGTAACCGTCTCTACCTTTTAATTTTTTGCAGCCTGAAGGACTTGGATTAGCAGCTAAATCTCGTATCGCTGCTATTAAAATACCGGCAACTGAATCAGGGAGCAATTATTTAATTGCTTTTGTGCTGTTCTTGTAATTTGTAGCTGGTAATCAGGCATGCTTTTTACGGCGGCTTTGGAGATGCTGATTGAAAGGAATACTTTTTTCTTTTCTATTTTTTACCGGATCATAAAGTTTTATGTCATCCAGTTCTTCAAGATTATCAAGTATTTGCTTATACTGAGTTAGCGATATTACAACAGATAATTTTTTACCTTTTTTATCTGTAATGTACTGGGGTTCTTTTTTGATTACAGCTTTCATACAACCAAGTTACAAAAAAATTATTATTTCTTCTTCGCTGCTTTTTTAGGTGCTGCTTTCTTTACTGCCCCCTTTTTCGCAGCCGCTTTCTTCTTCGGCGCTGCCTTCTTCTTTCCAAATGCATTCGGTACCTGTGCGGCGATCATGATCTTGATATCTTCTAACGGAATTGTAGCAGCTTCTTCTGCACTGTACTTGGTGCCATCAGGTTTCAGGCTTAGTTTCAAAATCTTCTTACCAAATTTCAAAACAGGACCCCATCGGGCATTCTCCACCGATATCTTTTCATCAGCCCAGCGCTGTATATAGCGGTTGGCTTCTTTTTTTACTTTGGCATCGATCAATTCATCCATTTCTGGCTGTGAAAGATTATCAAAGTCATATCGTCTTGGTACATTAATAAACATACCGTCATACTTTATATAAGGGCCAAACCGGCCTTTGCCTTTGGTAATAGGTTTCTGTTCATATGTACCCACCGGTGCATCGGCTATTTGTTTCTGTTTGATATGATGGATAGCTGTATCCAGGTCTACCGTTCCCAGGTCTGTGCCTTTTGGCAGGGAAATAAATTCATCACCCCATTTTACATAAGGTCCAAAGCGGCCCACATTCACCGACACTTCTTTTTCTTCGTATAAACCCATTGATCCCTGCGCCCCAAACAGGTTCATCGCTTCTTCATAGGTGATCGTCTCAATACTCTGGCCGGTTGGTATCTTGGCAAAACGGGGCTTCTCTTCATCATCTGCCACACCGATTTGTATCATGGCACCATAACGGCCCATCCGGGCGAAGACAGGTTTGCCGCTATCCGGATCAACACCCAGTTCTCTTTCGCCTTTGATCCGCTCTGCATGCTCGATCGTATTGTCCACATCCTTTTTAAAAGGCAGGTAAAATTCATCGATCACTTTATTCCACTTCAGTTTTCCTTCAGCCACTTCATCAAACTCTTCCTCGATCCGGGCAGTAAAGCTGTAGTCCATGATATTTTCAAAGTACTGCTTGAGAAAATCCGTCACCACCAACCCGAGGTCGGAAGGAAACAACTTTGATTTTTCTGCACCGGTATTTTCCTGCTCCATAATCTTACTCACATGATCCTTCTCCAGCTTAAAGACCCGGAAATCACGACGGGTACCTTCCTTATCTCTTTTTTCTACATAACCTCTTTTTAAGATCGTAGAGATGGTCGGCGCATAAGTAGACGGCCGGCCGATCCCTAACTCTTCCAATTTTTTTACCAGCGATGCTTCTGTATAGCGGGGCAGGGGACGACTGAAACGTTCAGTGGCTTTCATTTCCTTTAATGGCAATTGTTGTCCGACCGTCAACGGTGGTAACATCCCTTCATTCGCATCTTCTTCCAGTTCTTCCTCATCCTTATCTTCTCTATATACTTTCAGGAAGCCATCAAATTTCAATACTTCACCCGATGCAGTCAGTTCATCCTTGTTAGTTGATATTTCGATTTTAGCTGTTGTTTTTTCCAGTTCGGCATCCGCCATCTGGCTGGCCATGGTCCTTTTCCAGATCAGTTCATACAATCTTGCCCATTCCTGCTCCGGGATGGATGCATTACTGGTATAGGTAGGCCGGATGGCTTCGTGGGCCTCCTGGGCATTTTCATTCTTATTTTTGAATTTCCGGAACTGGTGATACTTTTCACCATACATGCTCTTTACCGTGTTGGTGATGTCACCCAAGGCCGTGTTACTCAGGTTCACACTATCCGTACGCATATAGGTGATATATCCGTTCTCGTACAAGCGCTGTGCTATCTGCATGGTCCTTGCCACACCGTAACCTAGTTTTCTCGATGCTTCCTGCTGCAGGGTAGAAGTAGTAAAAGGTGGGGCAGGAGAACGTTTGCCTGGCTTTACCTGTATATCATTTACTTTATAATCTGCACCGACACAGCTTTTCAAAAAAGCTTCCGCATCTTCTGCGGCATTTTGTTTTTTTCCTTCGGCGGTAAAGGTTACGGACTTATCCGACACATCTTTGGCGGTAAACAAACCTTCGATCCTGAAGTTGCTGGTAGGAACAAAAGCGTTGATCTCTCTTTCTCTTTCTGCAATGATTCGTACCGCCACACTTTGTACACGGCCGGCGCTCAGGTTATTCCGCATGCTCATCTTGCGCCATAGTACGGGGCTCAGTTCAAAGCCCACGATCCGGTCCAATATTCTTCGGGCCTGTTGTGCCATTACCAGGTTCATATCGAGCAGCCGGGGATTCTGAACAGCGGATTGGATAGCAGTCTTGGTGATCTCATGGAAAACGATACGTTTGGTCGTTTTGGGATCAAGACCCAGCACTTCACAAAGATGCCAGCTGATCGCTTCCCCTTCACGGTCCTCATCCGTTGCGAGCCAGACCTCCCCGGATTTTTTAGCCAGAGCCTTCAGGTCATTCACCACTTTTTGTTTGTCTTCCGGTACGATATAGCGGGGTTCAAAATTCTTCTCCAGGTCAATACCCATCCCGGCTTTCTCCAGGTCACGGATATGGCCAAAACAACTCTTAACCTGGAAATCACTCCCCAGTATTTTCTCAATTGTTTTAGCCTTTGCCGGGCTCTCCACTATCAATAAATTCTTCGCCATAAGGGATACTATTTTATATCACAAAACCGCTTTTTAGCGGCCACAAGTTAGGACAAGGATAATTAATTTTTTTGAAAACAGCTTTTGTAATTTTATTCAACTGTTGTTTCGTCAATCCGTTGATGGTTGTTTTCACTGCTCAATAATAGGAACACCCGGCCAAACAGGAAGACAATTAAAAATCTTGCATTAAAGTATAAAAACCTTTTTTACTTTAAACTTCTTAAAAGCAATAATAAAGGCATTGCAGACTGCCGTTAGTATTTACCTTACTTAGCTCCAGTATATTATGATAATAAAAAAAATTGCCCCAAGCTTGTATGGTATCATTGCCCGACACACCATCAAAATCCTTAGTAATACCACTTAGAGAATAATCAATTAAATAACCAGTCGGTATTTGGGAAACAGATTTATTAATAAGTCCAAAACAAGTATCCCGCCAGCGGTCACGGGTTATCAGAGATGTATCTTCTATCTGCAGGATTTGTGCTGATGCTGAATGAATCAGGTATAACAGCATTAAGAGGTAATAAATTTTCTCATCGTATTTATAGTTTAGGTTTTGAAAATAAATATATCAGTTTGAACATTTGCAAGCAGCAAATCTTAAATCGAAACGGCCTTCGGTAATTTTTACTGAATCGGTTGCAGATACGTACAAGGTAGTTTCAAATAATCCAGAAATGATATTATTCAAAGTATCCAATTTTGTTATTTGAAAAAAACCATTATTG
>JAWXCO010000016.1:0-21464 GCA_034408705.1 Bacteroidota bacterium | reverse complement strand
TGCCTTTGCTTATAACAAAGCATCAATCTTCTTCAACTTTGGTGTAACCGGAGCTACGGCGGGTGAAAGGACTTATTATTTTGATGATATGAAGTTTGGAGCGATACCGCCACCACTGGCACCACCGGCACCAGTTGTAACAACTCCGGTTACATATTGTCAGAATGTTACAGCTGTAAGTTTAACAGCTACAGCATTGCCAGGAAATACGTTAAAGTGGTATACTGTAGCAACGGGAGGTACTGGAAGTTCAACTGCACCAACACCATCAACTGCAACTGCGGGCACAACAAACTATTATGTGAGTCAGGTAAATGCATCGCAAATTGAAAGTGCCAGGTCATTAATCGCAGTTGTTGTAAATGCAGCCCCTGCAATACCAATAGTGTCTACACCAATCAATTATTGTTTGAATGCAACGGCATTGATTTTAACAGCTGAAGCAACAACTGGCAATACGTTGAAATGGTATACAGTGGCAACTGGAGGTACCTCAACAAGTAGTGGACCGGTGCCAACAACAAATGTTGCAGGTAGTAAAATATACTATGTAAGTCAGACGAATGCTACAGGTTGTGAAAGTCTGAGGGTAGCTATTACAGTTGTAACAAAGCCATTGCCAACTGCTCCGGTGATCGCAGCTTCGCAGACGTCATTAACTCCCGGACAGTCAGTTACCATTACGGCAACCGGAACAGCGGGTAGCACAATAGCCTGGTATCGTAATAATATTTTAGTACCGGGTCAAACTGGCAGTTCTATTGGTGTAAACGTTGACGGTATAGGTAGTTATTCATTAAAAGTTACTAATGTGGACGGATGCAGCAATACTTCGAATACAGTTGCTATAACGGGTGCAGGAAGTAATAGGATGTATGTTTATCCTAATCCTTCAACAGGTAAGTTTCAGCTTCGTTATTACAGTGATGCTAATAGCCAGAAACCCAGAACTGTAGCTATCTATGATTCAAAAGGTACGATGGTGTACAAAGGGCAGTTTGTAATATTTGGCGCTTATACATCAATACAAATCGATTTAACAAATAAAGGGTCAGGTAATTACTTTATACATTTATTAGACAGTGATGGAAATAAATTAACTACTGAACAGATATTTATTTACAAATAAAACTGAAGATTAATAAAGAATGGAGCTATCAAAAAAAGGTAGCTCCATTTTTTTCAAATTCTATCTTATAAGAATTATTCAATAAAATTTAAAGATGAATAATAAGAAATTGAAGTGGGTAGTATGTCTATTCTCATTTTTTGTGCTGTATAATAAAGGAATTAGCCAAACTAATTTTAATAAATTGGTGTGGGCTGACGAATTTAAGAATAATGGGTTGCCGGATAGTACAAAATGGAGTTATGATAAAGGGCGAGGCTGTCCTGATCTTTGCGGGTGGGGGAATAATGAGCTGCAATATTATACTACTAAAAAATTACAAAATGCCAGAGTTAAAAAAGGTAAATTAATTATTGAAGTAAAGAAAGAAAATATTGAAGATGCAAATTACACTTCAGCCCGACTCAATTCAAAAAATAAGGGTGGATGGAAATTTGGCAGAATTCAAATCAGAGCAAAACTCCCTTCCGGGAAAGGCCTTTGGCCTGCAATCTGGATGTTACCCACTAAATGGGAATATGGAAATTGGCCCCATAGCGGAGAAATTGATATTATGGAAAATGTAGGGTATTGGCCTGATTCAGTTTTAAGTAGTGTACATACAGGTGCGTATAATGGAATGATTAATACTCAAAAAACAAAGGGTGTAAATCGAAAAGATTTATCAAAAGCATTTCATGTATATGCAGTAGAATGGACAGCCGATTCGATATCTTTTTATATTGATAAAGAATTATATCATGTATTCAAGAATGATCATACAGGAAGTGAAGCCTGGCCTTTTGATAAGGAATTTTATCTCCTCTTGAACATAGCCGTTGGTGGGAATTGGGGTGGTAAATTTGGCGTTGATGATAACATATTCCCGCAAAAAATGGAAGTTGATTATGTAAGAGTGTATCAATAATGCAGATGGGTGATAATTCTTGTAATTTTATTTCAAGCCTCAGGTAATTAGAAAATAAGCATATTTGTAAATATTTTTACTAATTTAACCTTCTCACTTCTTTGTTTAAGGGGTAAAATATACATAATGAAACGTTGGTTTGGTTTTACAGTTCAATTCTTAGTTGTTTTTTTAATTATTACAGGCTTTTTTATTTCCTGTAAGCAGGGTAGCAAGCAAGTTGAGACAACCATCCAGCCTACACCTACAACTAGCGATTCCATAGAAGTAAAAATAGCTGCCCTGATGGCTAAAATGACATTGGAAGAGAAGATTGGGCAAATGAATCAATACAATGGTTTTTGGGATGCCACAGGCCCGGCTCCAAGCGAAAAAAAAGCCAAACTTAAATATGCTCATTTAAGAAAAGGACTTGTTGGTGCTGTTTTAAATGTAACGGGGGTGGATAAAGTAAGAAAGCTACAGGAAATTGTAGTGAATGAATCAAGACTGGGAATACCATTATTATTTGGATTCGACGTCATTCATGGATACAAAACTATTACACCTATTCCGTTGGCAGAAGCGGCAAGCTGGGATCTGCCATTAATTGAACAGTCAGCCAGGGTAGCAGCCATAGAAGCTTCAGCTGTTGGTATAAACTGGACATTTGCCCCAATGGTTGATATTACCCGTGATGCCCGTTGGGGGAGGGTAATGGAAGGTGCTGGGGAAGATACTTACCTGGGATCTAAAATTGCTGTGGCCAGGGTCAAAGGTTTTCAGGGGTCAGATCTTTCGGCGCCCAACACGATTGCTGCCTGCGCCAAACATTTTGCTGGTTATGGTTTTTCAGAAGCCGGTAAAGATTATAATACAGTCGATGTAGGTACTTCAACGTTGTACAATATTATTTTTCCACCATTTAAAGCTGTTGCAGATAGTGGCGTGGCTACATTTATGAATTCTTTTAATATTATTAATGGGATTCCGTCAACAGCCAATAAATTTTTGCAAAGAGATATTTTAAAAGATAAATGGAAGTATAAAGGATTTGTGGTTTCAGATTGGGGTTCAGGGTTAGAAATGATTGATCATGGCTTTGCTAAAGACCTTAAACAGGTGGCTGAATTGTCGGCTAATGCCGGATCAGATATGGATATGGAATCTTATGCTTATGTAACCCATTTAAAAGAGTTAGTTGAATCAGGAAAAGTGGAGATGAAAGTAATTGATGAAGCAGTACGAAGAATTTTACGGTTAAAATTTGAATTAGGATTGTTTGATGACCCCTACCGGTATTGTAATCTCAAAAACGAAAAAGAACAAATATACCACCCGGATCATTTAGCTTTTGCATTGACAATGGCAAAAAGTTCAATCGTGCTATTGAAAAATACCAATCAGCTATTACCATTGAACAAAAATCAACAACGGATTGCAGTGATTGGTCCACTGGCTGATGATAAAAGTAGTCCGTTGGGAAATTGGCGACTGGCTGCCGATGATAATAATGCCGTTACTGCAATTGAAGGTATCAGAAAATTTTCATCAACTATCAGTTATGCCAAAGGTGTAAATTTAGTCATCGGTAAAACCAGTTTTCCGGAGGAAGTAAAGATTAATGAAACAGACAGTTCTGGGATTAGTGAGGCGGTAGCACTGGCTAAACAATCAGAAGTTGTCATTATGGTTTTAGGAGAGCATGGATTGCAAAGCGGTGAAGGAAGAAGCAGGAGTAAATTGGATTTGCCCGGGTTACAACAACAATTGCTGGAGGCTGTATATGCAGTTAATAAAAATATTGTATTGGTACTGATGAATGGCCGGCCACTGGCGCTTACCTGGGCCGATGAGCATATTCCTGCAATTGTAGAAGCCTGGCAACCCGGTATTCAATCCGGCAATGCCATAGCCCAGGTTTTATTCGGAGAATATAATCCATCCGGCAAGTTACCGATGACCTTTCCGAGAACTGTCGGGCAGGTTCCTATTTATTATAATCATTTCAGCACAGGAAGGCCTGGTCCAAAGAAGGAAGTCTTCTGGTCACATTATATTGATGAAGTAAATGAGCCACTATATCCTTTTGGGTTTGGTTTAAGCTATACAAATTTTGCGTATAGTAATTTAAAAATTGATGCTGCAAATGCTACTTTGATAAAAGCAGATCTTACTATAAAAAATACAGGACAATTTGCGGGGGAAGAAGTAGTTCAACTATATATAAGAACTAAAACGGGGACTGTGGTTCGGCCAATAAAAGAATTGAAGGGATTCAGCAAAGTTGAATTGCAGCCGGGTGCTTCCAAAACAGTTTCTTTTATCTTAACGAATGAGGAGCTCGGTTATTATAATAATGACGGAAATTTCATTGTAGAACCGTGTGAATATGAAGTAATGGTTGGTTCCTCTTCAAAAGATATCAGGTTAAAAGAAAAATTTCAAATTGACAAATAAAATTATGTAACAAGAAGTTGTTATAAGTTTTTTAATTGCTGGATCGTTGCTATCGGGTCAGCTGATTTGAAAACCGTGTTACCCGCCACCAGCACATCGGCCCCTGCGGCCAGAATGGTGCCAGCATTTTCCAATGTTACACCACCATCTATTTCAATGTGCACGTTTAATCCCCGTTCATCGATCATCGACCGGAGTTGTTTTATTTTTTCTACTGTATAGGGAATAAATTTTTGCCCCCCAAAGCCCGGGTTCACACTCATCATACAAACCAGATCAATATCGGCCAGTATATCACTCAATGCAGCAACAGGTGTATGCGGGTTAATGGCTACACCTGCTTTCATACCCATTGATTTGATCTGCTGAATATTCCGGTGCAGGTGATTGCAGGTTTCAATATGAACAGATAAAATATCCGCCCCTGCATTTTTAAATTGTTCGGTATATTTCTCCGGTTCCTCGATCATCAGGTGCACATCACAAACTTTGGTGGTGGCTTTCCTGAAAACTTCAATCAGCATGGGGCCAAATGTGATATTGGGAACAAAGCGGCCATCCATAATATCAAGATGGTACCAATCCGCCTCGCTGGCGTTAAGCATCTGGCACTCTTTTTCCAGGTTCAGGAAATCAGCGGCAAGGAGAGAAGGGGCAATAATGGGCATGTAGGTTAGTTTGCCCTGCAATATAATTCTATTTCAGTTTATCTGCCGCTTCTTTAGCCTCGGTAAAGCTCTTGTCTAGTCCATAAGCCCGTTGGTAATTCAGTTTAGCCTCTACTTTTTGCCCCAAGGCTTCCTGGCATTTGGCTGTCCAGAAATAAGCATCGGGAAATTTAGCAGAAATTGTATTGGCCAGTTGAAATGTTTTTAACGCTTCCTGTAATTGTTTCAGCTCGTAGAGTATTCTTCCTTTTTCGATATAAGCATTCAGGTAGTAATAATCATGCTGAAGGGCCTGGTCAAACAAAGCGAGGGCTTTTTTCTTATCATTTATATTCGAAAAATAAAGGCCTTTGTAATAATAGGGTTCTGCATGAAGACCCAGCGTATCTATTTTGATCAGTGAATCGCAAAGTGCTATCACCTTCGCATTTTTGGTTTCTCCATATTTGTAGGCTAACTCATAGTTCAGGTCAATATCATACGGAGTGAGGCGGTAGGCTTTTTCCAGTGTACTGATGGCTTCAGTTGCATTTCCTTTTTTATCCAGCAGCTCCGCTTTTATTTTCAGTACATCCACCTGCTCCGGGTTCTTTTGCAGCATCTCATTGCATAGTTGAAGCGCTTCATCTGTTTTGTTTTGGGCCGCCAGCGAACGGGCCAGGGTGAGCTTCAGGAAAAAACTATTGGGTAGTTCCTTCAATGCATTGTTCAGGAAAAGGATAGCCGAGTCTGGCTTTTTATCCAATAACAAATTGCTGACACCATAAGCATACCGCTCATCTTTTTTCAATCCCCAGGCTTTTTTAAAATCGGCCATTGCCGGCTCGGGCAGGTTATTGCTGTTTAATAAGACCGCCCTGCGGAAATAAAGCTCATCGTTCCCGGGTTCCTGTTTAATACTATCGGTCAGCGCAGCATAAGGCTTCTGGCTGAGCAATTCGCTATACGGGGAACTGCTGCCTTTGTCAGTACAACTGCTGACCAGGATCAGCCCGGCAATGAGAAGAGTCCCTATTTTTGCAATCCTGTTCATGGGTCAAAACTAAATGATTTTGCGAACGCAGGTATGACAATCACCTGACAAAGGAATCTTTTAACGAAAATACCTTTGCAGCCCGCTTCTGAAGATGGAACTACTAAACGAATAAATATGAAAAAACTTTTATTGCTTTCCCTGTTGACCGCTATTCTTATTTCCTCCTGTACCAACAGCGCAAAAATTGTGGCCCAACCATCTGCTACCGATACACTAAAATATGCAGAGGAAACCCATTTTAAAAATATTCAGCAATTGACTTTTGGGGGTGATAATGCGGAAGCCTATTGGAGCTACGATAGTAAATGGCTTGTTTTTCAGCGGACAAATAGTAAAGATGGTATACCCTGCGACCAGATTTTCGTTGGAAAGACTCCGGCCAAAGTGGGAGATAAATTTACCTACAAAATGATCAGTACCGGGAAAGGTCGCACTACCTGCCCTTTTTTTACAAAAGATGGCAAGCATGTTATTTATGCCTCCACCCATTTGGGAAGCAATGATTGCCCTCCTACACCAGACAGGGCCAAGTATGGGAATAAATACATCTGGCCACTGTATAGCAGCTTCGATATTTTTATGGCCGATCTTGATGGTAATATTGTAAAACAACTAACCAACGCTGCCGGTTATGATGCAGAAGCAACCTTATCACCCGATGGAAAGAAAATGATCTATACCAGTACCAAGGACGGCGATATTGATCTCTATATTATGGATATCGAGTCAGGCAAAGAAAAACGGATCACTACGATGCTGGGTTATGACGGAGGTGCCTGGTTTAGTCCCGATGGTACCAAGCTGATCTGGAGGGCCAGCCGTCCCAAATCCGAAGTGGAAATCAAAGAGTATAAAGACCTGCTGGCAGAAAACCTGGTAGCTCCTACCAATATGGAAGTATGGGTCGCTAATGCAGATGGCAGCAATGCCCGCCAGGTTACGGCATATGGACAGGCCAACTGGGCACCGGCCTATATGCCTGATAATAAACGTATCATTTTTGCATCCAACCATGAGTATAAAAGAGGATTTCCATTTAATCTTTATACGATCAATGAGGACGGAACTAACCTAATAAAAATCAGCCGGGATAAAGGGTTTGATGCGTTCCCGATGTTTTCCCCAAATGGAAAAAAAATTGTTTTTTGCAGCAACCGCAATAATGGGGGCACCCGGGATACAAATGTATTTATTGCAGACTGGGAAGAATAAAGTTCAGCAATCAGGTCTTGCTTATTATCTTTGAAGTATAAACTTACTGCTATGGACAAAGGCTTACTTCATCTCCACAGTTTTCTCCGTTGGGTTATATTGATACTTTTATTGGTAGCTATTTATAAAAGTTTTACAGACAGGAACAAGGCATTTACTCCCGGGTATAAAAAAACGGGTATGTTACTGATGATCTGTTCAGACATCATGCTGCTACTTGGATTATACCAATGGTTTACAGGTCCCTGGGGTTTGAAAAGTATCCAGCAGAATGGGATGGGGGTTGTGATGAAAAACGCTGTACTCCGTTTCTTTGCGGTTGAACATTTTATCGGAATGCTGATCGCCATCATTCTTATTCATATTGGTTATTCCTATGCAAAGAAAAATGTTCCTGATTCCATAAAACACAAAAGAGCTTTATTGTTTTACGGACTTGCTTTACTGATAATACTCATTTCCATTCCATGGCCTTTCCGGGCTATTGGTGCAGGAAGAGCCTGGTTTCCTGGCATGTAAATTATAAGTAAAACTTAGTAGGATATTCCAGGAAAAGTATTTTGGAAGAATGGGTCTATCGTTTTCCTAATTCAATTACTTCGCAGTCTTTCATATCGCTGCCATCAATAACGAACCGGATCAGGGTTCGTACTTTATGCCAGCCTTGTTTGCCGGCTGCTCCCGGGTTCATGTGCAGACAATGCTGTTGATCATCATACATCACTTTTAAAATATGAGAATGGCCGCTTATGAATAATTGCGGTTGATGCAGCGCCAGTACTTTCCTTGTCGCGGGATTATATTTTGGTGGTGAACCGCCGATATGCCGCATCATCACTTTTACATCTTCACACATAAAAACCAATTGCTCCGGAAACTCGTTTCTTATTGCAGCGTCATCAATATTACCATACACTCCACGCATCTTTTTTTTTTCTCCTGCGCCTAAGCCCAAGGATATTCGCTGAGCGACACCCTCCCCAAAATCACCGGCATGCCATACTTCATCGCAGTTTTCAAAATGCCTGAACACAGCTTCGTCAAGAAAACCGTGAGTGTCAGATATAAGGCCGATTCTTGTCATATTATTTTTTAACCGCAGAGAACGGGAGAACGGTGAGTCTGCGCGGAGGCTCTCTGAGAGTCCTCCTTTACTCAAGTGTTCTGCGGTGAATGTATTAAATTTTAACCGCAGAGAACGGGAGAACGCTGAGTCTGCGCGGAGGCTCTCTGCGAGACCTCCTTTACTCAAGTGTTTTGCCGTGAATGTATAAAATTTTAACAGCAGAGAACGGGAGAACGGTGAGTCTGCGCGGAGGCTCTCTGAGAGTCCTCCTTTACTCAAGTGTTCTGCGGTGAATGTATAAAATTTTAACAGCAGAGAACGGGAGAACGCTGAGTCTGCGCGGAGGCTCTTTGCGAGTCCTCCTTTGCTCAAGTGTTCTGCGGTGAATGTATAAAATTTTAACCGCAGAGAACAACGGGAGAACGGTGAGTCTGCGCGGAGGCTCTTTGCGAGACCTCCTTTGCACAAGTGTTCTCCGGTGAATGTATTAAATTTTAACCGCAGAGAACGGGAGAACGCTGAGTCTGCGCGGAGACTCTTTGGGAGTCCTCCTTTACTCAAGTGTTCTGCGGTGAATGTATTAAATTTTAACCGCAGAGAACGGGAGAACGCTGAGTCTGCGCAGAGGCTCTCTGCGAGACCTCCTTTACTCAAGTGTTTTGCGGTGAATGTATTAAATTTTAACCGCAGAGAAGGGGAGAACGCTGAGTCTGCGCGGAGGCTCTCTGAGAGTCCTCCTTTGCTCAAGTGTTCTGCGGTGAATGTATAAAATTTTAACCGCAGAGAACAACGGGAGAACGCTGAGTCTGCGCGGAGGCTCTTTGCGAGACCTCCTTTGCTCAAGTGTTCTGCGGTGAATGTATTAAATTTTAACCGCAGAGAACGGGAGAACGCTGAGTCTGCGCGGAGGCTCTTTGCGAGACCTCCTTTGCTCAAGTGTTCTGCGGTGAATGTATAAAATTTTAACCGCAGAGAACGGGAGAACGCTGAGTCTGCGCGGAGGCTCTCTGAGAGTCCTCCTTTGCTCAAGTGTTCTGCGGTGAATGTATTAAATTTTAACCGCAGAGAACGGGAGAACGCTGAGTTTGCGCGGAGGCTCTCTGCGAGACCTCCTTTACTCAAGTTCTCTGCGGTGAATGTATTAAAGAAAATTCGTTGAATTGTACAAAAATAATCTCACTACATTTGTATATGCCTTTCAAAAGAAACTTCACCTATTATATCGACAAAAGGAAATGGAAATATATTTTCCTGCTGGCTACTTTGGAACTATCGGCGAGGAAAAGCTATTAGCTTTTAGCCAATAGCTATTAGCCAGCAGCCCCAACCAGAACGATAAGCTAACAGCTAGAATCCTTAATTCTTCATTCTTAATTCAACAACATGCCTCATTATCATCAACTCGGAAACATTCCGCATAAACGACATACCCAGTTCCGTAAACCGGACGGGGAATTATATTCCGAACAATTATTTTCTACCGAGGGATTTTCGAATGATTATTCATTGCTCTATCATGTCTATCCGCCTACACAGATCATAAAAACAGAACCACAGGTGAGTGTGGCTCCCACCATAGCCGAAGAAAAAATGCTAAAGCACCGGAGTTTTGAAGGGTTTAAAATCAAGCCGGTAAAAGATTACCTGGAAAGCCGGAAGCCCGTACTGGTCAACAGCGATTGCCACATCGTGCTGGCGGCTCCGCAGGAAAGTATGAAAGATTATTTCTACAAGAACACAGATGCTGATGAAATGATCTTTGTGCATGAAGGCAGTGGTATATTAAAAACAATGTATGGCGAACTGGCTTTTGGTTATGGCGATTACCTGGTGATACCAAGAGGAACCATTTACCAAATTCATTTCAACAGCAGTGATAACCGGCTCTTTATTGTTGAGTCTTTCAGTCCGATCCGCTATCCCAAAAAGTATGTGAGCAAATATGGTCAGTTAATGGAACACTCCCCCTATTGCGAGCGGGATATTCGGGTTCCGCAGAACCTGCAAACCTTTGATGAGAAAGGAGATTTTTTGATCCGGGCCAAAAAGAAAGGGATGTTATACGGCTTGCATTATGGTACGCATCCTTTTGATGTGATCGGCTGGGATGGTTGCTGTTATCCTTATGCTTTTTCCATCCATGACTTTGAACCCATTACCGGCCGTGTACACCAGCCACCTCCGGTGCACCAAACATTTGAGGCCCACAATTTTGTAGTCTGTTCTTTTTGTCCGCGGTTATTTGATTATCATCCGGAAGCAATTCCTGCTCCATACAATCATAGCAATATCGACAGTGATGAATTGCTTTATTATGTAGATGGCGATTTTATGAGCCGCAAAAATGTAACCCGGGGAATGATTACCCTGCATCCGGCGGGTATCCCGCATGGACCGCATCCCGGTGCAGTAAAGAAAAGTATCGGGGCAAAAGAAACCAAAGAACTGGCGGTGATGGTGGATACTTTTCATCCATTGATGCTGACCAATGAGGCTCTGGAGATCGAGAATGATGATTATGTGATGAGCTGGGCTGAGTGAAGGTTGTCATCCTGCCTGTCCCGACACAAGTCGGGAAGCTTGGCAAAGGATGCTGAGTAAAGCTTTGTCAACCAGAACCCGCCTTATGGAGAAGGATGGGCAGAGTAACGTATTGGCATGCCGGGCTTGACCCGGCATCTTTTTTATGGGGCCAGCTTCAGTGCTACTATCATCGCCTGTTGCAAATTTATCCTGAGCGAATCCGAAGGGCACTCTTGTACGTTCGGTAACTCTACTCAACAATAACCCCTTTGTGGTATATTGTCTCTCTGATTTTTCATTTATCTTGTACCCCATGGCCAAAACGAAAAAAGGGGACAATACAAGTCCCAAAGCCGACATAGACTTTGAACAGGAATTATGGGGTGCCGCCAATGAACTTTGGGGCGCTGTTGCCGAAAATCAACACAAGGATTATGTACTTTCTCTTTTGTTTGCAAAACACATTAGTGAACGTTATGCTATGCGTAGAGAAGAGCTTCAAAAAGAGTTGAACGACCCCAGGTCTGATTACTATACTACCAGCGATAAACAATTAAATCTGGTAATGGAAGATGAACTGGAATACCAGGTAAAGAATGTTTATAAACTTCCTGAAGAAGCAACTTGGACTTATTTAAAAGACAATTCTACAAGAGATGATATAAAAGTAATTGTTGACAAAGCCTTTGTATTAATTGATGAAATTCTTGCCAAACGCAATGAAGAATTCAAAGGTGTATTGGAACCCATCTTCGTAAAAAGTCAGTTAAGTCCCACACAGGTGTCAGGCTTAATCAATATGTTCAGCAACGATAAATTTTCCGAAGCAAAAAATCCACAAAGTGATATCTACGGAAGAGTGTATGAATATTATATCGGCAAGTTTGCACAGGCCGAGGGCAGTGGTGCCGGACAATTCTTTACTCCTGGCAGTGTTGTTCGCTTATTGGTAGAAATGATTGAACCCATGAAAGGCCGCATAATGGACCTTGCTTGTGGAAGCGGTGGTATGTTTGTACAGAGTTTAAAATTTGTTACTGCACACGGCGGTGATAAAAACGATATTTCCATTTACGGACAGGAACGGTATGAAGGCACTTTGCGTTTGTGCAAAATGAATTTGCTGTTACGTAATCTTTCTTTTGATGTAAAACTTGGCGACTCATTATTGACGGACCGCTTTCCAACTATTAAAGCAGATTTTACGTTGATGAACCCACCATTTAATATCAGTAAATGGCATCCTGAAGATTTACCGGAAAATGATCCCCGTTTGTTTGGTGCTAAAGAACAGTTTGCTACCGATGGTAATGCCAACTACATGTGGTTTCAAACATTGTGGTATCATTTAAGTGAAAAAGGAACCGCCGGTGTGGTAATGGCCAATGGTGCAATGACTACCGGCAACCAGGGAGAAAAAAATGTGAGGGAACACATGATTGAGAACGGCATGGTGGATTGTATCAATGCTTCAAACCGTGATCATCCCATGCATCTGCATGGATTTAATTATCATGTGTTATCACTTGGTTCGGTACTTACCAATAGTGTTTTTAAGCCCGGATATGAACCCGCAGTTGTAACACAAACGATGCTGCCGCAATCAACAATGAATATGAAATGGTTTGCATCCCGCCCCGGAAATTGGATGTTCCATTGTCATCTTTCTTTTCATGTCACTCCGGAAATACGGCTACCCGGCGCAGCTGAACCTGATCCACCGGATCAACAACCACATATGGCCGGCCTGGTGATTGGTATTAAGATAAACCCCGGACCGAGTGATTTGATTTCAAAAGGAGAGGAACAAGATTTTAATCTTTATGCCAATGAATACAAGCCGGGAAACGGGCAACGAAATGGCTTTTCTTTTTCTCCTCATTTCAGTCCCGACACAAATACAATATCTACTCCGGGCCCCTTACTATTGCTGAAACAGTATCAAGCAACTTTTGTTACGGTTATAAACAATATGTCGTTTTCAACAAGTGTGCATTGGCATGGACTTGATTTAGACAGTCGGGCTGATGGCGTACCTGATTGGAGTGCATCGGAAGGTAAAATATCTCCCTTGATCCAGCCCGGAGAAAAATTTACTTATAAATTGACATTGATGAGGCCGGGCACTTATATCTACCACAGCCATATGAATGATGTGCACCAGATAGCCAGTGGATTGTATGGTCCCATCATTGTTTTGCGGGGAAATGAAATCTATAATCCGAACCGATCATTATTATGTTGCAGGCTGGAAATCTTCGGGGACGGGCTTAAAATTGAACGGGAGTTTTGAACAATCAACATTATATGCGCATCTTGGTGAAACACATCGCCTTCGTTTAATTCATATAGCCCCGGCAGGGGATGTAAAAATATGTATGCTGAAAGACCGCACTCCTGTATTGATAAAGTTTATTGCAAAAGATGGAAACGATTTACCACCTAAACAGCAAAAGTTTTTGAAAGAAAGTCAAAATTTTGGCGTTGGTGAAACAGCCGATTTTGAATTCAAACCATTAAAAGCGGGTATTTACAATTTACAGTTCATTTATGGGAGTGGATTTTTTACCTGGACACAAAAATGGCTTGTGACTGATTGATGGAAAATTTAAATTGAATTTGTCAGCCATTGTGAAGGACTACTCAAAAGCGGGATAAATACTAATCAAAAGTAACAGCCTTACAATTAAGACTTTACTTTTTTCCTTTCGAATTTTCCTCGCATTTTTCAACCTCTTTTCACGCCCGGGTTGCTGTACTGAGCTTAGCCAGCCCTGAGGTAATCGAGGGGTTAAAATATCTTCCACCTACTGCCTTTCTTTTTTACTGAACTAAAAAAAATAGAACCTGCAATTTACAGGCTCTATACACATCAGTTATTATTTTATCAGTTCTGATTGCTTACATACCAGGCTTGGCAGGGCTTGCCGTAGCACTCATATCCCGGACGCAACGATATTTTCCATCGCTTTTTTGAAAGAGAGACATATAATAACCATTCTCTGTTTCAGTACCGGCTTTATTAAATTTTGTCCATGAACCAATTTCTGTTGCCATATTACCTTCTGCATAAACGTCCACTACTTTGTAAACACTGTAGTCACCGGCCGTGTCTTTGGCAAAGCCTTTTGCAATTTTTTCTTTAATGGCTGCCATCCCTTTAGAAGGGGGTTCATTACGGTTGTAGCTTGTAGCATCATCACTGTAATAAGCTGATACCGCATCTACATTTTTCGCTTTTTCTCCTGCTGCAAAAGCATCTTCCATGGCCTGGATTTCTACTTTTAGTTTATCCATATCGACTGGCGTTGCTTTTTCAGTTTTGGAAGTACAGGAAGAAAACAATAATGCGATAAGTCCGACAAGAACAATTGGTTGAAATTTACTTTTCATAATACTTTGTTTTGGTGAATTGATAATAAACAAGATAATGTTTTTTTACCTTTTATAAGTATTTTATCATAATTTGCTTCAGGGCAATTTTTGCAGTATGGCTGCTGTATATGGCCCACAGTGTTATTTTTAACAACTGTAATACTGTAGGTAAAACTGCTGTCAACATTCATTACACTATCCTTATTCCCTGGGGAGCGTCTATAAAAAATATAGCCAATTCAGGGAGGCAACTGCAAAAGGCCGCACAAATTTATAACGGTATGCCAGCCCTGTTTTAATTTTACAATCAAACAAAAACACATACCAATAACTGTCACGGAGTTGGAGCTTGTTATAAAAAAATGAGCATCAATGCAGGTGATGCTCAAATAATCAGCTAAACAGCCAAAGAGGTATATCCTGATGCTTCTATTGTAGGAAGAACCTTTATAACTTCTTTTAACAAGAATGATTTTTCACCTCCCCTGATTCATGATTACACTATCAAAGGAATTAGTTCATATGCGCCGGTTTTAGTAATAAGCTTACCAATAATATTTGAAAAACGATGGCTATATGCCAAAACAAAGCATTTTTTTGCCGGAGCCGGCATCACGATAAGCTTCAGTACTGGTGCTGATTCTGAAAGTATGTTTATCAGCTTACAAAATGTGAACAACGGATTTTATAATGCTGGTGGCACAGATGTTTATGCCAATAACGATGCGAAACCATGGGTTAGTTTTCCTCTAAATGCAGGGCATTCCTGGTTGCTAAAAAACAATAACTTATTGCAGCTTGCTATTTGTTCCAATATTTCTTTTACCAAATATGTAAATGGAACTTATCAAATTATTATTCCCGGAAAGCCACTTACAGAAGGCAAATACAGTTCAACAGGCTCTTTCATAGGTTTATCAATCAATTATGTTTTTACCAATGCCAACTATCGAATAAGGATGGCGTATGAGAAAACAAGACCGAAGCAATAAGTAGTTAAATCAATATTTCAGAACGTACATCTGGCACATAGAGGTACTAAAAAGTATTTACTAAAAAAAATTAACTGAAGACATACAACAATCATATCGGAAAAATAAAAAGGAATAAGATTCTTTCTGCCAATATTATGCTGGCTATGGCCTGTATTTGCTTTCACTCAGGCAAAAGACAGTTTACCAAAAGTAGTTAGCAGACCTGCTCAGTCACAGGCTGCTCACAAACCTGCTATTCCTAAGGATTACAAACCCGAAATCTTCACCTCCGGCTTTATAGACATCATCAACAACGGCCAGGTAAATGCTTCCGCAAGATTTATAAGATTATACATTGGCGAGCCGGGCAAGTTTTCACTTCCGCTTTCACTTTATTCCGGCGTATCATCCAATAATTTTCAAAACCCAACTAATATCCAGCGGTCCAACGATGCACTTGTCACTAATTTTATAAATCCATTAAGTGGCCTGGCCAATATCTCTATAGACGGAATTGTTTACTTCATTAACAAATCGCAAAAGGTTACTAAAGCAGGCCTTCTTTATCATACCGGAGAAAGAGTGCTGACAGGAATAAGAACCGGGCCGGTCAGCGACCCCTTAACCGGCAAGCCTATTAACTTCCTGAATTCTTTTGGTTCGATAGGTTTGTATTTTCAAACCGGTGCATGGGAAAGAAGCAATTCAAAAAACGTAGGCGTTTCATGGTTTGCACTCCGGTATATCGGGTGCTACACAAATGCCAACCAGTTAAAAGAAATATTGCCTGCTATTGAAACCAATGGCCTTTATCATGGTTATTCCCTGGCCTGGGGTGTGGAGATCAATAACCTTGTAAACATCAAAGTGGTCTATTATAAATACGTAAAAAAACCCGAGATCAATTACTATCTGCCCATTTATCAATTTTCCTTTAATTATACTCTTAAAAAATAAGGTGGCAGGATTATGTGATGTCATGGGCTGAGTAAAACCTTGTCGCCCTGCCTGTCCCGACATAAGTCGGGAAGTGAAGCGAAGGATGGGCGGAGTAGATGGATGAACGGATGAACAGATGAAAAAAGAACAGGTGAAGTATTGATTCAATACTTCACCTGTTCTACATTCTTTTATTTGCCTTCAGAAGCTGCTTCGCATTTCTCGGTTTCTTTTTCTACTTCTTTCATAAAGGCTTCATCACCTTTATACTTGGCTTCCATTTCGTTTTCCCATTTATCCATTGCAGCCTTTGCTGCATCTTTTTCTGCCCCTTCGGCAGCTTTATAAACTTTACCATTCAGGTCACACCATTCTTTTGCAATGGATGCAGCAGATTTTTTACCACCACCGCCACAGGCAGTAAACGACAGGCACAGGGCCAGTACAAAAACAGTCAGCAGGTTTTTTTTCATGATTCTCTGGTTTAAAGATTTACAATTACTGAATGTACCAATCTTCCTTTAAATCCCAAAAATCTTGTTTTTAAAAAGTCATTTCGGTATCAACCCAATTTTTTTTATATTCGGTTACTAAAAACGAATTGCAATGCTAAAAATCGGACATTTAAAATCAGGCGGTATTATCTCTATCAATGACGAAGGAATTATCAGGGAAGGCACTATTGTCAGTGTAAGCCCGGAAGAAAACCAGGCTCTTGTCAATAACGGCGTACAGGAATTCTGGTATAGCCCGGAGGAAATGCATTCGGTGCCATTGGATGAAGACCAGTTGCTGAGGCTTGGCTTTACCCGGGAGGAAACGGATGGTGCGGTAAAGTATAAAAAAGACTCTTTCCGGCTGGTGACCCCGAAGAAAGGTGATTTCTCCAACCTGGATATGTGGTGGCGGGAAGACCGGCGGCATTTCAACTTTCCCCTGGGGGTGCATGAACTTCAAAATTTGCATCTGGACATGACAAAAGTGCACCTGGATAAGCACTAAAGGGCTACTAATCACTGTTTTTCAGGCCCGCCAGGGCCTTTTTCCACATAACCCCCAAAAATAATCGGGGTTATGTCTTTTTTACCCCTGATACTCCTACCTTTGCGTTCCGAAAAAATTATGTCGAAACAACCCCTTATCAAGCAAGATGGTACTATCCTGGAGGCCTTATCCAATGCCATGTTCAGAGTGAAATTGGAGAATGGTCACGAGATTCTGGCTACCATCTCAGGGAAAATGAGAATGCACTATATCCGCATTCTGCCGGGAGATAAAGTGGGAGTGGAGTTGTCGCCATATGATTTAACAAGAGGAAGAATAAACTTTAGATACAAATAACAGCTACAAGCTGTGGGCAAACAGGCTGCTAGCCTCCAGCCCCTAGCCCAAGGCCTAAAGCATAGAAAAATGAAAGTAAGAGCATCCATTAAAAAACGCAGTGTTGATTGCAAGATCGTTCGTCGCAAAGGCATCCTTTATGTAATCAACAAAAAGAATCCCCGCTTTAAGCAAAGACAAGGGTAATAAAGCTATGAGCAAATAGCTACGAGTTTCGAGTTATAGTCTCGTCGCTCGAAACTCAAAGCTCGAAGCAAACAATTAAAAGAACTAATATAAAATAAGAAATATGGCTCGTATTGCCGGTGTTGACTTACCAAAAAACAAAAGAGGCGAAATAGGACTTACCTACATATATGGTATTGGCCCCTCTACTGCTCAGTACATTCTGGATAAGCATAGTATTGACAGGAGCAAGAAAGTACATGAGTGGAATGATGATGAGCTGACTGCTATCCGTAACACCATCACGGAAGAGCTGAAAGTGGAAGGACAACTTCGTTCTGAAGTACAGATGAGCATCAAGCGTTTGCTGGATATCGCCTGCTACCGCGGACTCCGTCATCGTAAAGGCCTGCCGGTTCGTGGTCAGCGTACCAAAACCAACAGCCGTACAAGAAAAGGTAAGCGTAAGACCGTTGCCGGTAAGAAGAAGGCAGCTAAGAAATAATTCCCCGCTCTGCTCGGAATGACAAGTCAGAACCTGATTGTCACCCCGAACGAAGTGAGGGGCACTATCAACACTGAACTAATTACGGATACCCCTGGTGCAGGAGGAGGATTAGTTCTGGTTCGGTCTCCTAAAGAGATCGGATAATTTTAAAAACAAAGTAAAGAGTACCTCTTACAAACATTATGGCAAAAGCACAAGCACAGCAGGCTGTCAGCGCAAAACAAGCCGCTAAGAAAAGAGTAGTAAAAGTGGACGCATACGGAGATGCCCATATTTCTGCTACATTCAACAACATCATCATCAGCCTTACCAACAAAACTGGTCAGACCATCGCCTGGAGCAGTGCTGGTAAAATGGGTTTTAAAGGTTCTAAAAAGAACACCCCTTATGCTGCACAGATGGCCGCTGCCGATGCTGCTAAGTCAGCTTTTGATGCCGGTCTGAAAAGAGTGGATGTATATGTAAAAGGTCCTGGTGCCGGTCGTGAAAGTTCAATTCGTTCTTTATCACAATCAGGAATCGAGATCGTAATGATCAAAGACGTGACGCCGATGCCACACAATGGCTGCCGTCCGCCGAAGAAAAGAAGAGTATAACCCCCCAAACCCCCAAAGGGGATTAAGGAGACATATAGAGCCAATTTGGTTTCATTTAACAAAGGGTGCCCGATTTATTTTTTACGATTTTTTACCGATCGTCGCACCGTTACAAAAAAAATCGAAATGAATAAAAACTATGGCAAGGTACACTGGTCCAAAGACCAAGATTTCCCGTCGTTTCGGTGAGCCAATCTTAGGCAACGGTAAATGGCTGGACAAAAACAGCAATCCCCCCGGGATGCATGGTGATAAGAAAAAGCGTAAAACACTTGGTGAATACGCTTTGCAACTTCGTGAAAAACAAAAAGCGAAGTACACCTATGGTATTTTAGAAAAACAATTCCGCAAAACATTTGAAGAAGCAGCCCGTCGCAGGGGTGTAACAGGTGAAAACCTGATCAAGTTGTGTGAAGCCCGTCTGGACAACACGGTTTTCCGTATGGGTATCGCACCAAGCCGCCCTGCTGCCCGTCAGTTGGTGAGCCACAAGCACATCGAAGTAAACGGTGACGTATTGAACGTTCCATCTTACCAGATGAAGCCAGGTGATGTTATCACTATTAAAGAAGGCAGCAAAGGAAGGAATTCTATTACCAGTACTGTTCGTGGTAAGAATCCAAAATTCAGCTGGCTGGATTGGAATGAAACTGAACTGAAAGGTACATTCATCACGTATCCTGAAAGGGAAAGTGTTCCGGAGAATATCAAGGAACAACTGATCGTGGAATTGTACTCTAAGTAAGGTGAATAGTGAGTTGTGAATGAAATGCACACTTGCAGGAATCTAAAATCATAAATCTAAAATCAAAAATCGCAATATGGCAATTTTAAATTTCCAGAAGCCTGATAAGATCATTTTACAAAAAGCAAATGATTTTGAAGCTCAGTTTGAGTTTCGTCCGTTGGAACCCGGTTACGGTGTAACCATTGGTAATGCACTTCGCCGTGTATTGTTGAATTCACTGGAAGGCTATGCAATTATAGGTGTGAAGATTGAAGGTGTGGAGCATGAATTTGCAACCATGAAAGGCATCAGCGAAGACGTGGTGGAAATTTTCCTGAACCTGAAACAGGTTCGGTTTAAAAAAGCCGTTGACCATGAAGTGGCCAATGAAAAAATCATCCTTTCTATCAAGAACAGGACAGAATTCACAGCTGGTATGATCGGCGAAGGCACTCATTCTTTCCAGATCATGAATCCTGATCTGCTGATCTGTACACTGGATTCTTCTGCGAGAATGGATGTGGAACTGACCATCGGTAAAGGCCGTGGTTATGTGCCTGCTGAAGATAATAAACCAAAAGATGCTCCCCTGGGCTATATACCAATCGATGCGATCTTCACACCCATTAAAAATGTGAAGTACACGATCGAGAACACCCGTGTGGAACAAAGAACGGATTTCGAAAAATTGATTATGGAAGTTTCTACCGATGGTACCATCCATCCCGAAGAAGCAGTAAAACAGGCATCGCGGATCCTGATCCAGCACCTGATGATCATTACTGACGAAAATATCACCTTCGACAATAAAGAAGAAAAGAAAGAGGACCTGGTGGACGAACAAACTTTACAATTGCGTAAAGTATTAAAGACACCATTGGAAGACCTCGATCTTTCAGTAAGAGCGTTTAACTGCCTGAAAGCAGCGAAGATCAATTCATTGAGCGAGCTGGTTCAGTACGAACAGGAAGACCTGATGAAATTCCGCAACTTCGGTCAGAAATCACTGGCAGAAATTGAGCAGGTGCTGACCGAAAGAGGTCTGCATTTTGGAATGGATTTAGTGAAACTGGGTATTGACCTGAGCGAATTCTAAACGAGTCAGGAGTAAAAGAGCCATTAGTCAGGAGTCCTTCTCCTGATTAACGACTCCAGACTCCCGACTATTCTATAACAGTAGGTTGTAATTCCTGACACGGTACAACCGAATTAAAATTAAACAGTCATGCGTCACGGAGACAAAGTAAAAAATCTGGGCAGAAAGAAAGCACACAGGGATGCGTTGTTGAGCAACCTGGCCTGCCAGCTGATCCAGTACAAAAAAATCGTTACTACAACCGCTAAAGCAAAAGCTTTAAGAGTGTATGTAGAGCCCTTAATCACTAAAGGAAAAGAAAATACTACGCACCAGCGTCGTGTGGTATTCAGTTACCTGCAGGATAAAGAAGCTATCAAAGAATTGTTTGGTGCTGTAGCTGAGAAAGTAGCTGGTCGTCCTGGTGGATATACCCGTATCATCAAATTAGGTGCAAGGGTAGGAGATAATGCTGAAACAGCGATGATCGAACTGGTTGATTTCAATGAGATCTATGGTAAGGGTAAAGGCGAAGAGAAAGCAACCGCTAAGAAAACCCGTCGTGCCGGTGGTGCGAAGAAAGTAACTGCAACTAAAGCAGAAGCAACTGCAACAGAAGAAAAAGCAGCTGAATAAGATTCATCACAACTTGTTTAATAGTTTAAACCCCTTGTTTCAGACAAGGGGTTTTTTATGTGCGCTATGCATGCCACAGTTCTTTAAGGTTAAAGTCCTAAACGGGCCATCTAACGGGAACCGTTAGTCCAAAGCAAGGGTGTTTACT